>PLCH01000482.1 GCA_003135585.1 Chitinophagaceae bacterium | reverse complement strand
ATATATATTTTATCCCTGGCTGCATTGGTAATGATGTTTCTTGTCCAGTGACGGTTGTATTTACCTGCAGGAAGGGAAACGATTTTTTTTCCCGGACCTCCGAGACTGACTGCGTCCTGGTTATACTCGTATTGCATTAATCCGTCAGTGTTGCCTACATAAAAATGATTTCCAAGAATCAGCATGCCAAAGGGTTGGTTCAGCCCTTCCATAAAAATCGAGCGGCTTTCGGGAATTCCGTTTTTATCAGTGTCTTTGAAAAGCAGGATGTGGTTGGCACTTTTACCGATATGCTGGGTCTTGATCTTACGGGACAGTTTAGCCCCGATTTTTTTGAGTCCTTTTAAAATCGTATTGGATTCGGCTACAAATATATCGCCGTTGTCTGCCACGTATATCCATCTTGGATGATCAAGCCCCTCCGCAAACTTAGTGACGGTAAACCCTGGAGGAGCGACGGGGGTTTGATTGGCATGCCAGCCTTCCACCTGGCTGAAATTTTGAATGGATTTTGTCTCGTAGGGAGCTGAAAGTGAATCCTTCTGGTATCCACTGGTAGTAGCTGATCCCTTATACGAACCCTCGTTGATTTTTTTATTACTGCAGCGGTTGAATCCACAAATTAGGAGCGTTAAAAAAACAATTCCACTGAAATTCTTCATTTTATGACAATTGTTAATTTTTGAAGGGGTTTTTTAAATTAATTTGGACCAACCTGTATTTTATGGATGAACCGTTTACCATTTCAGTTTTCTACAAAGGCAAAACATTGGATTTTGAAGCCCGGTTCCAGCAATGGGGTTTTTCACACAGATTCCTTATCGAGGTGGAAGGAATTCCTCTATTTTTTGAAAGAGACGAGGAAGGCAGTTACCGGGCTGTATTATTCCCGGAAACTGCCAGAAAAAAAAATCGAGTCATCGATCCTGGATTGCTCAAGGCCATTGCGGAGGCAATCCAATCCATCTTATCCTGATTGTAAGCAATAATGATGAAGCAATCAATAATGCCTGTCATGAAAATCCCTTTGTTGTCCGTTTTCATCCAGGTAAAGAGTTCTGGATTTTTTTTGATGCCTCAATTGAAACTGATAAACACCTTTGCCGTCTGAGCGGTCGATGCGGGTAACATTATACTGGTCAGATCCCGGATACCTGCTACGGACATGATCCATTACCGGAGCCGGTACATCGTTGTTGTCATAGGGGACATGGGTATCTATATGTCTGCCACGGCTATCGAAATTGGCGATTACCTCTCCGTTGTTATGATCCCTATCGTCGAAATTCACGCTCCAACCGGTACTTGAATGATTCCACTGCCCGGGTTGAGACTGCGGATATTCCTTTTGGAATGATTCGCGGACATGTCTGGGGGGATTATAGTCTTCTTGCGAAAACGCAAAATAAAAGCATCCAGCACACAAAACTGTAATTAAACTCTTTTTCATATTCAATATTTTTATTAAAGAATTTCAATAACCCTGCCAGAGAGTCTATCTAAGATAGATACAGAATCGGGTAAACAATGCTTGTGGATTTATATCTACACCTTAAGCAAAATCCACTACAGAAAAATGGCCCGGGCAGCCTTCTTCCTTCAAAAAAATTGGCATGAAATTTTAACATGTTTGGTTACGGCTGNNGTCAGGAAAACAGCTGTACATTCATAATCAAAAAAAACGATCATGGAAAAGACGAATAAAGAAGTCATTGAGATATTAAACGACCTGATTCTGATCAATAATGACCGCATAATAGGATATGAACGTGCTATAAAAGAAACAAAGACAGAAGATGCAGATCTGAAAGCTTTGTACGCATCTATGATCGGAGAGAGCCACAAAATAAAACTGGCCCTTGCAAATGAGGTGCAGGTGTTGCACGGAGAATTAAGTACCGGAACCACCAACAGCGGTAAAATTTACAGGGCCTGGATGGACGTGAAGGCTGCGTTTACCGGGCATGACCGCCATGAAATATTAGAAAGTTGCGAGTTCGGGGAGGATGCAGCCCAAAAAGCCTACAAAACTGCATTGGAACATGAGGGCCTTCCAGCCTTTCTCCGACAGACTGTCCAGCAACAACAAAGAACTTTAAAGGCTTCCCATGATGAAATAAAAGCCTTACGTGATCAATACGCTTAACCGTTAAACCCGAATGCTTACTTCAACCGCTAAGACCAGGCTTGGAAGCCTGGTTTTTTTATGAACCCATTACTATCTGTATCCCATAGCCTGCAGCTGAAATAATTCTGCATACCGCCCTTCTTTTTTTAATAATTCTTCATGGCTTCCGATCTCGATCAGTTCGCCTTTATTCAAAACCAAAATACGGTCAGCCATCCTTACCGTAGAAAATCTATGTGAGATAAGAACGGCCGTTTTTCCTTTTGTTAAATCTGCAAATCGCAGAAAAACTTCATATTCTGCACGGGCATCCAAAGAGGCTGTCGGCTCATCAAGAATCAGCAGCTGAGCATCCCTCATATAGGCCCTGGCCAGCGCCACTTTTTGCCATTCGCCGCCTGAGAGTTCGATGCCTTCATTAAAACGCCGGCCCAGCATCTGATCAAATTTTCCTGGCAATTTTTCGGCAAGTGCATCAGCAAGACTTTGTTGGGCCGATGAGATAATGAGTGGCCGGTTGTTCTTCTCCTTAATATTCCCGACTGAAATATTCTGGGCGAAACTCATTTGATATTTTAGGTAATCCTGGAAGATGATTCCGGTTTGCATGCGCAGATCTTCAAGGTTATACTCCTTTAAATCATATCCATCCAGTAAAATTCTGCCTTCCACCGGATCATATAGACGGGTCAATAATTTGATAAGGGTTGTTTTACCTGCCCCGTTTTCCCCTACCAATGCTAATTTTTCTCCCGCATGAAGGGTGAAATTCAGGTGACGGATGGCCCAGTGGGTAGAATGGCTGTAACGGAAACCAACATTTTCAAAAGTGAAACCCTGCTGAACCTGCTTTGGAAAAGGCCGGGGATGGGAGGATAATACAATGCGTGGTTTGATTTCAAAGAATTCAAAGAAATCACGAAGAAAAACTGCACCCTGCGAAACACTGGTAAACCTTGTCAGAATTCCTTCCAGCAGGCTTCTCAATTGCCGGAAAGATCCGGCAAGGAAGGTCAGGTCACCGATTGAAAGTTTTCCCGAAACCGCTTGGCTGATAATAATTACATAAGCGGCATAATAGCCGGCGCTTCCGATGACTGCAAAAAAAGTCCCCCAAAAGGACCGCCTTGCTGCCAGTGGGCTGTTGTCCCTGTAAAACTTTGATGAAAGGATCCGGAAACGATCTACTAAAAAATGGGACAGGTCAAAAACTTTGACTTCCTTGGCAGTTTCGTCGCTGGCCCCGAGGTAACGGATATAA
>PLCH01000147.1 GCA_003135585.1 Chitinophagaceae bacterium | reverse complement strand
TACATACAGAGCCCAGGTAAAATAGATGATGCATTTCTCGACAAATTCAAGGTTTTTATACAATTGGACTATCCACCATACGGTTGGGGAGAAAAGGCCGAATCTGCCTTTCAAAAATATATCAATACGCCAGGTAAGGGGTGGGTGGGTTTTCATCATGCCAGCCTTCTGGGGGAGTTTGATGGTTATCCAATATGGGGATGGTTTTCGGAGTTTATGGGAGGCATTCGGTTTAAAAATTATATAGCTGGTTTTGCTGAGGCAAAAGTAATGGTAGAAGCTGATAATCATCCTGTTATGCGTGGCGTCCCGCCATCATTTATTATAAAAAAAGATGAGTGGTACACCTATGATAAGAGTCCGCGTTCAAAAGTCCATGTCCTTGCTTCAGTAGACGAAACCTCTTATATCCCGGATTCTGAAATCAAAATGGGAGACCATCCCGTAATATGGACCAACGACCAATTTGCCTCCCGGAACATTTACATCTTTATGGGTCATTCTCCAGATTTATTTGATAATCAATCTTATACAACCCTATTTCGAAATGCTGTTTTCTGGGCTGCCCAAAGGCAATAGCTTCAGAGCCCTAGTTTCAAAAAAATTTGAAAATGAAAAAACTTCTGGTTTTAATCCTGTTTCTTGTCGGAATCACAACTTTTGGCCAAAAGCCTGCCTTCAAGGTGATTGCATTTTACAGCTCAACCGTCGAAAGGGATCATGTCCAGTTTGCCCATGATGCAATTGCTTTTTTTAAGGATCTGGCAATCCAGGAGAAATTTCAATTTGACACGACTACCGACTGGGCTAGCCTCAACTATGCTTATCTAGCTAAATATNNAATTATATGGATCAATGAGTTCCCCCACACAGAAGAAGAAAGAAGAGCTTTTGAGAATTTCATGGAAAAGGGAGGAGCCTGGTTGGGATTTCATGTGTCCGCCTACAATGACAAAGACACCCATTGGCCCTGGTTTGTCAACTTTTTGGGAGGAGCCGTATTTCATAACAACAGCTGGCCTCCCCTGCGGGCAAAATTGATTGTTGATGATAGAAATCATCCCGTTACAAGACATCTTCCCGCCAGCTATATATNNGTATCAGTGGGTTCCAAACCCCCGTCTGAACAAGGATGTCAGGGTTCTTGTTACGTTAGATCCTGAAAACTACCCGCTTGGGAAAAAGGACATCCTCAGAAGCGGTGATATACCTGTGGTATGGACAAATACCAAATACCGAATGTTGTACATGAACATGGGTCATGGAGACAAGGTTCTATCTGATTCGCTGCAAAATAAATTGTTTGCAGATGGAATTTTATGGCTGGGCGGCAGAAACTGATCTGATTTCCAGAATCTGGAAAATTCATCCTAAAATAGGATTATTTAAAAGGATCTTTGGGCAGCCAGAAAATGAAAATTAAATTCATAAACACGCATTTTTCCTCCATAAACCAATGGCTGTCAATGACAACCAGCGGAACCTTTTCTTGAGTCTCTTTGAAATTTATTTTTTGGTATGCCGATTGAAATCATAGTGTAGATCTTTGAATGAAAGTTGATCTTAACCGGACTGATTTTTATCCTGATATTAAAAAAATCTTGTCTTTTTTTTCTGGTCAGTTTATGAACAATAACATCAATCATGTTTCCGTTATTGGATCGGTATATACCCTTAATACTTAGATATATACTACAAGCAATCCGGTTAGAACAGCCCTTCAAAGTCCTTTAAAAACTTTAGTAATTCTGAATGACTTTTTTAATCTCGTGAGGCTTTATTAAAGTATTTGAAAATTTTCTTTACCGTTCCTTTTTGAAAACATATTTAAATTCCGCAGCATGAAAACGTTATCTAAACTCGTATCCACAAGCAGTGTGTCGCTCCTGGTAATTACTTCACCCGTATTAATATCCGGAAACCACAAAAAACCAGTCACCTTGTCGACTCCTAATATTACTGCTGTAACCGCATCCCATTATACTTCCCATAATTCAAATAAAATACCAAATTATGTTTCCTTTCATACCGCTGCCCCCGCAGCAGTTGAAAAAAAGGAAGATTTTGCTGCAGTAGCTGCCGCAAAAAAAGCTTTTGAAGTTAAGATGGTTATCCTGGAAGCTGTCAGTTTGTATGATTCCATGAAGCTTGGCAGGTCGGGTCTTAACCAAAAGGCTTTTGAATATGCATGGAGAGGATATCATAATCTTTTGAAAAAAGGTGTGATAAACAAGAACAGTGTTTTATCGATTTGCGATTTTACCCAGTCCTCTCACCGTAAACGCCTTTATGTAATAGATGTTAAGAAGAGAAAATTATTGTATAACACGTTCGTAGCCCACGGTATGAACTCGGGTATTGAGTATGCAAGTTCTTTTTCAAACAGGCCTGAATCCTTCAAAAGTAGCTTGGGATTTTATCTGACTTCGAAAGCATATATGGGAAGAAATGGTCTTTCCTTGAAAGTAACCGGATTGGAAAAAGGATATAATGACCTTGCTGCTAAAAGGAAGATTGTTTTACACGGTTCTGATTATATAGGTCTGGATTACCTGAAAACGAATGGTGAAATGGGAAGAAGTCTTGGTTGTGCTGCAATTCCAAACCAGGTTAGTCATAAGATTATCAAAACGATTAAGAATGGCAGTTGCCTGTTCATATACCATCCGACTAAAAGATATTTGAACCAATCGGCGGTCATAAATGGTTAAAGTTTATGAATTACATAATCCTTCAGGTAAAGGGTCAGTTTAAAACACTGTCCCTTTATTAATTAGAATTAAAATTGATTTTTAAATATAGTTGCGTACATCTTTTATCCAAATCCTGTCAATATGACCAAACGCATTTTATCCTTGAGTATAATATGCTTTTTCCTGGTATTTAATGCTCAGCCACAGTCTTTAGATGCTACCTTAAAAGTGTATGCCAATCAATATGCACAGGAAAGGGTGCATATTCATTTTGATAAAGACGCTTATTTGCCCGGCGAAACCGTTTGGATGAAAGCTTATATTCTGGCAGGCTCCAAACCCTCTGATCGTAGTAAAAATATTTATTTTGATTGGACGGATATCAACGGTAACCTGATTTTCCACAGCATATCCCCCGTAAAAGAAGGTGTATCTGCTAGCTCTTTTGTTATCCCACCGAATTTTAGAACCGCTGCCGTCCATTTAAGGGCTTATACCCAATGGATTNNTTCCTGTACTGGCACCCTGGGATGGAACCACCGCCCGCCCGGAAAAACATGTTGCCGTTATCCGGTTTTTTCCGGAAGGGGGAGATCTTGTGACCAACCTGACTTCTGTTGTTGCTTTTGAAGCGATGGATCAGTTCGGGAAGCCTGTTCAGGTCAGGGGTTTGATTAAGAATTCTGAAAATCAGGTGATTGATTCTTTTATTAGCGTACATAATGGGATGGGTTATTTTAAGCTTCATCCATTAAATAGTGAAATATATACTGCCTACTGGATGGATGAATTTGGCGAATCGCATGCTACCCATTTACCGCTATCAAAGCCTATTGGGGTAATTGTCCGCGTTAATCCCTCAGCTGGTAATATTAGATTTCAGATTGAAAGAGTTACTGATTGCCCTGAAAATTTAAAAACACTGACCCTTATGGTGGTGTCACACCAGGACCTTGTCTATAAATCTGCGGTAGATCTAACCTTCAAATTGATTGCGGATGGATATATACAAACTGATAAGTTTCCCAATGGAGTCATACAAATAACCGTATTGGATGCTGACAGGAAGCCCGTTGCAGAGAGGGTTGTTTTTGTAAATAATCACCAGTCTGAATTTATCACCCAGGTAAGAAATGAACTAACCAATTTTACAAAAAAGGGGAAAAATGAAATTTCAATCGAATTACCCGATAGTCTGTCTGCAAATCTTTCCGTATCTGTCACCGACGGCAGTCTTGGAACTGATAGCAGCAGCAATATAATTTCTGATTTTTTGATGAGCAGTGATATCCGCGGAAATATTACCAATCCAGCCTATTATTTTTCAAATAATGCCGAATCTAACATTTATAATACAGATCTGGTAATGCTAACCCATGGATGGAGGCGCTTTAAATGGGAGGATGTAGCGGCAGGAAAATTTCCCTTCATTCAGTATCCTATAGAATCAGATTACATGGTACTGAAAGGAAAGCTTTCGACCGCTCAAAATACCCATTTTCAAGCCGGCGATTCCATAAGGCTTCTGGTGATAAGCAGGGACCTGAAAAAGCATTTATTGGTTTTGCCACTAAGCCCTGATGGCAGTTTCATTCAAAAAGGCATGTTTTTTTATGACTCCCTGCAGATTCTTTATCAGCCAAACAAAAGTGCCAGGCTTAATTCGGGTACAGGAATAAGTTTTCAGACAAGTCTGTTACCCGGAGGGTTAACAAATGTCCGGGCAGGTAATCCTTCATTTCAATGGTCTAAAGTTCCTGAACTTATTTTAGACAAGGAGCTTAATGGGGAATTGACAGAAATTAATAATTATTCTAAGGAAACACCTTGCATAGATTGTGTATTTACTCCAGTTTACAGAAAAGATTCCTTGAAAAGCAATTTCGAAACAGCTTTCCATTACCTGAGTCAGAATTTTCCGGATCTGAAATTTCCGGTTGCAAGTGATAATGCCGCAAACAGGACGGACAGGTTTGCTTCATTTGCCATGAACAAAACAGCCACAACTCCGGCAATCAAAAGTAATGTAAACGTAATGCTGGATGGAACCTTGGTTAATTCGGATGACCTGAAGCTGGTGAATACAAAAGATATTCTGTTCATAAAATTTCTTGAAAAAAATGCATCGTCCAAAGGCCTTCCCACCTTATCCATCACAACACGCCAGTCGGTGGATCAGAGTAATATCTTAAATAACAAAACCGGTTTGGTGGTGGTAAAGGGGTATACCGCAGCCAAAGAATATTATTCACCTCAATATTCCATGAACGCGGGAGATGATCAAATAATTGATTTCCGTTCTACGCTTTACTGGAACCCCTNNGGTAACAAGGAAGGAAAATTAACAAGGATGGAACAAATAATTAAATAACGAAATTAGACAACAATATCCTAAAATTAGAATACAATGCTTACCGTCGAATTCTCACTTAATGTTTTTAGCTTAACCATTATCATCGTAACGGCCGTGCTGATGGGGTTTGTTTTCAGAAGCCGCCAACTCAAGAAAAAACAAATCAAGATTTCAGAACTCCGGAGGGAAATGATAAACAATCACGCTTACATTCTTGAGCTGCAGAAGGAATTTATAAAATTGGAGTTGAAATTAAACGGTCCTCAAACGCCCGTTTTGCCCATAAATATTAATGCAAAAGATCATAAGGAGGATAATCAGAGAATGACAGGTGCTTCCTGAACAAATCGGATTGCAAAGAATCAACCAGGAGCCGATAATAGTTTGGTAATAAAAATAAATATTTGATCCCCTGGCTTTGTATNNTGGTGTATTGTAAAAGTAAGGCTGTTTCTCCCGCCACCTCCTTGAATAATCCAATCGTATCAAATAAAGCTTCCCTGCTGGAAGACTCCTCCCACCCCGAAAAACAATTATCTAATTTTCCATAGTACTTATTTTGGATCCATTGCCTGAGATTTTTTCCATGGGGATTGCTGCTAAGTGCTATATGTGAACACGCGGCTGCGTTCCACTCTAGCATTTTCAAAAGCCATTTTTTCATGGATCCGTCACGGTACTTTGCCACCCAAAGATCTTTTCGGTATAGATATTTTGCTACATGATAAGCTTCAAACCAAAACTCGTTTATGGCAGTCTCAAATTCCTTGAGCACAGGAAGTTGGATGATAAATGCGTTTAAGGAAGCGCCCGGCAGCTGGTGAGTAATATTCTCTTTGTCCAGGATCACCCTATACCCCGCATGGTAATCAGGAAATAGTTGTTGCGTGTTGATCATTTGCTTCACCAGCAATAAAGGATGGAATGCAAAATCCGCCTTTATTCCATTTTCAAATATTACCAGCCTGGTTGGAATTTGAATGGAGTCCCAGGAAAATTCATCATGGATGCAAATACATGGAGGTTGGATTCTTTTTAACCAATCATCGTTTTCAACGTACGCATCATAGCTCCCAAAAATGCTAATATCATAGTCTGAAAGATTATCTGATCTGCCAGCCATGGCACGGGAACCGACCATCAACGCAATCCTTATGCTTTCTTCGTAATTGGCCCATTCAAGAATTTGGGGAAGCATATATCTTATTCTCCTTTAAATTCCGGTAAACGTTTTTCCAGAAAGGCCCTGACCCCTTCTTTATAATCAAATGTTCTGACAGCCTTTTGTTGTAATTCATCTTCAAGCAATAGCTGCGATTCAAATGAATTTGAAAAAGAATAATTAAGCGCATGCTTGGTAAATGCCAAACCTTTTGTTGGCAGCCGAGCCAATTTTTTTGCGAGGTCCAAGGACTCTTGCCCAAAAGTTTTATCTTCAAATACCTTGTATATCATACCCGACCGCTCCGCTTCCCCGGCACTGATTTTGTCTCCGAGCATGGTTAATGCTGAAGCTTTCTGCCATCCGATAAGCCTTGGCAGGATATAAGTACCTCCACTGTCCGGGATCAAACCAATTTTTGAAAATGCCTGGATAAAAGACGCCGATTCCGCAGCCACGATCACATCACAACATAAGGCAATATTGGCGCCTGCTCCCGCTGCGACACCATTTACGGCAGCAAGGACCGGTTTGGGAAGTTTTCTGATCCTCCTTACGACGGGATTGTAATAATCTGAGAGAAAAGCAGCCATATCGTAGCCCCCGGGATCGGTAACCTCCGACAAGTCCTGCCCTGCACTGAATCCCTTTCCTGCACCCGTGATATATACCGCCCTGATTTCATGCAGGCTGNNGGATCATCTCGCGATTAAATGAATTGAGTTTATCGGGGCGGTTGAATGTTAGGATTGCCACTCCTTCTTTTATTTCAAAAATTATTGAGGACATACAGGTAGGTTTAGGTTTTAGCAATTTTCAGTGACACTTGAAATAATCAAATGTTTCAAGACAATCACTGCAGCGGTATAAAGCTTTACAGGCGGTTGATCCAAAATGGCTGATCACCCGGGTGTGGTAAGAATTGCATTGTGGGCACTGTATGGCTTCTTCTTCATGAAACAAACTGGAATGGCAGACCTGTTGCTTAGGAGTGGGGTNNGATCTTAACCTTCCTGTAACCATTGTGCAGCAAGGTCTTTTGAATTGATGCCCTGATTATTTCCATTGCCGGGCATCCACTGTAGGTGGGTGTGATCGACACTTCAACTTCCTGCTCTTCTCCAACCGGAGAAGGCAGCAATTTAACTTCCCTGATGATGCCCAGGTCTATAACAGAGAGTACCGGTACCTCCGGATCATTCACCTCATCCAGTAATTGCCAGAGTTTCTTTTCCTCTGCCGTGTTCTCAGAATATGGTTCCTGGTGTTTTACCATTCGCAGCCGGGATAAGCTCTTTGAAGAAATTGCATTTCAGCCAGGATATAACCCAGGTATTCCGAATGTTGCCCTTGTTTACCGCCTCTCTGCATCCACATCATCCCGGAAATTTCTATCCCAACAACAGGAAAAGGCAGCTTTGCTTCGTAAAAGATTTCTTTTACCTTGTCAACCCATTTCTCTCTGATGGTACCGACATCAACCGCTATGCCTTTCGCAGCAAGTGACAGTTCATATTCCGCAGAAGAAGTCAATTCTCCCGTAAACTTCCACAATTCATCCAATGCCCGCAACATCCGCTGACGACTTTCTCTTGTGCCATCTCCCAACCGGATTACCCATTCACTGCTCCAACGCAAATGATAAGTCACTTCTTTGAGCGCTTTTTCACAGATGGCCGCTATGGTTGCATCCCTGCTGTATTGTAAATCTTCGTAAAGATAAAATTGATACACGCTGAAAAAAAATTGCCTTAAAATCGTCTTGGCCCAGTCACCGTTCTCCTGCTCTGCTAATAAGCAGTTTTTGAAATCCCACCCGTCCCGCAGATAAGCCAAAGAGTCTTCGGTGGTTGTCACTGCTGCTACGCCTTCAAACCTTTCCTTTNNCTTTTTATCAGTTATCAATTTTGCAGCGTATTGAAAAAAATTTCTGGCTTGTCCTATCAGGTCAAGAGCGATATTGGAAATAGCAATGTCCTGTTCTAGCACGGGGCCCCTGCCCGTCCATTCGCTGTTGCGGTGACCGAGTATCAATGAATTGTCTGCAAGATGGAGAAGGTATGCCAGTCTGTCCTCTTCTTTATTGCGCGGTTCTTTGTAAGATATCGTCATAATCATTACATGTTTTTCAATTCATCCGGTAAATGATAAAAAGTAGGATGACGGTAAACCTTATCATCGGCAGGATCATACAAAGAAGAAGCTTCGTCGGGATTGGAAGCATGAATATGTGCGCTTTCCACCACCCAGATGCTTATCCCTTCCATGCGACGGGTATATGCGTCACGGGCGTTTTCAATCGCCATCTGCGCATCTGCTGCATGAAGACTGCCGGCGTGTTTGTGGTCCAGACCCTGCTTGCTTCGGATGAATACTTCCCATAGTGGCCATTCGTTGTTCATCATTTTTTATTTATTCAACAACCATTCAAACAGCTGCTTTTTGTGTTCTTTCTCTCCTTTTTTCAGCATAAGCCGAGGCAGCTTCCCTTACCCAGGCCCCTTCCTCATGAGATCTGATCCTTGCCTCCATTCGTTCCTTGTTGCAGGGGCCGTTACCTTGCAGCACATTCCTGAATTCTTCCCAATTGATTGGACCAAAATCATAATGTTTTCTTTCCTCATTCCACTTAAGATCCGGATCTGGTAAAACCATTCCAAGAAGGAGAACTTGTTCTGCACAAACGTCAATAAAGTTCTGTCTTAATTCATCATTGGTAAAACGTTTTATTTTCCATCGCATACTTTGTGCAGTATGTGGCGAGTCATCATCGTTTGGCCCAAACATCATCACCGACGGCCACCACCACCTGTTTATTGCATCCTGACACATGCGTTTTTGTTCCTTACTGCCCCGGCTGAGCTGGAGTAGTACTTCAAAACCCTGCCTTTGGTGAAAGCTCTCTTCTTTGCATATTCGGATCATTGCCCTTGCATAAGGACCATACGAAGCGCGGCAAAGGGGAACCTGGTTCATAATAGCAGCACCGTCCACCAGCCATCCAATCGCGCCCATATCCGCCCAGGTAAGGGTGGGGTAATTAAAAATGGACGAATATTTAGCTTTACCGNNGAGTACAAGTACAGGCCATGTCCAGCTTCGTCCTGCACTTTCGCAATTAAGGTGTTTTTTCTTCTCAATGAAGGCGCTCTTGTAATCCAGTTTGCTTCTGGCAACATTCCCACAATCTCACTGTGCGCATGTTGGGATATTTGGCGAATCAAAGTTTTTCTGTAAGGATCCGGCATCCAGTCCCTGGGTTCGATCTTTATCTCACGGTCAATTTTATCCTGGAATATTTTTTCAGTTTCCTCTAATGGCATGGCTTTATTTGAATGTCAAAGATAATTAAT
>PLCH01000408.1 GCA_003135585.1 Chitinophagaceae bacterium | reverse complement strand
ACCCCGGACCATATCAGACATATTGCCCTGGCTGTAAAAGGCCTTCAGCCCAGACAATTGCCGGTGGTAGAGGATGTATTAATATAGAAGCAGGAATACAAAGACAGCTTTCGGCAGTTTTGCTTTGTATCCAAAAAGAAATTATGGAAAGACCAGTCATCAAACCCTATTTAAGGCTTTCAGGATTAGAGCCCCTGATTGTTCGTCCGGAAATAAATTTTGTGAACGTTGGTGAGCGCACAAATATTACCGGATCCAAAAAGTTTGCACGCCTCATCCGGGAAAACCGGTATGAAGAAGCTTTAAGTGTGGCCAGGCAACAGGTAGAGAATGGCGCACAGGTGCTGGATGTAAATATGGATGATGCCCTGCTGGATGGGGTAAAGGCCATGACAAATTTTTTGAATCTTATCCAGAGTGAACCGGATATTGCGAAGATCCCGATCATGATAGATTCCTCGAAGTTTTCCATTATAGAGGCCGGACTGAAATGTGTACAGGGAAAATGCATTGTCAATTCCATATCTATGAAGGAAGGGGTTGAAAAATTCATTGAACAGGCGATCATTTGTAAAAGTTTTGGTGCCGCTGTTGTTGTCATGGCATTTGATGAAAAAGGCCAGGCTGACACGCTGGAAAGAAAAGTAAGGATATCTGAAAATGCATATAAAATACTAACCGAACAGGTTGGCTTTGACCCGCAGGATATCATATTCGATCTGAATATATTCGCCATAGCCACCGGCCTGGAGGAACACAATAATTATGGTGTTGACTTTATTGAAGCTACCCGTATCATCAAACAAAAATATCCCCTTGTAAAGATAAGTGGGGGCGTCAGCAATCTTTCTTTTTCCTTTCGGGGAAATGNNATCGTAAACGCCGGCCAGCTGGTTGTATATGATGAAATTGAACCCAGGCTGCGGGATTTATGTGAAGACGTTATATTAAACAGGAACAACGATAACAATGAGGCGACCGAGAAACTGATCCAGTTCGCCGAAACCTTTAAAGGAAAGGACAAGGAAGAAAAGAAAGACGAGGCCTGGAGAAGTGCTTCTGTGGAGGAACGCCTGAAGCACGCACTCATTAACGGCATAACGGACTATATTGAGGCTGATACAGAAGAAGCCAGACTGGGCTACCCGAAACCACTCGAAGTCATCGAAGGGCCGCTGATGGCCGGGATGAATGTTGTGGGGGATTTATTTGGTGCCGGTAAAATGTTTTTGCCGCAAGTCGTAAAAAGTGCGAGGGTCATGAAAAAATCGGTTGCTGTTCTTACCCCTTATATAGAAGCAGAAAAAGAGGAACGGCGTCAGGCCCATAAAAATGCCGGTACTGAAAATAAAGAAGGTGCAGGTGCTGCAAAAATTTTACTAGCAACCGTGAAAGGGGATGTCCATGACATTGGAAAAAACATAGTCGGTGTGGTGTTGGGCTGCAATGGCTATGATATCATCGACCTTGGCGTAATGGTCTCTGCGGATAAGATTCTGGATACGGCACAAAAAGAAAATGCAGACATTATTGGATTAAGCGGATTAATCACGCCTTCGCTAGATGAGATGGTGCATGTGGCCCGGGAAATGAAACGCAGAGGTATGATCCAACCGCTTTTGATCGGAGGGGCAACCACATCCCGATTGCATACTTCCGTAAGGATTGCGCCGGAATATGAACACGGGGTGGTGCATGTATTGGACGCTTCGCGCAGCGTTACGGTTGCGGGCTCCTTATTAAATAAAGACCAAAAAACTGGCTTTCTTCAAACCATAAAGAAAGAATACGCAAAATTGAAGGAAGATTTTGCCAACAAAAAAACTGTCAAGCAGTATCTGAAACTGGAGAATGCAAGAGAAAATAAAGTCAAAATTGACTGGAATAATTTCAGGCCGGTTACTCCTACCTTTATTGGAACAAAAGTCTTTGAGAACTATGATCTTGCTGCCATTTCGGAATATATAGATTGGGGGCCTTTCTTTATTGCATGGGAAATGCATGGAAAATTTCCCCAGCTTTTGAAGGACGAAAAAATNNGGCTTGTCCCCAGAGCAGTGATTGGGTTTTGGCCGGCTTGCTCTGATGGAAAAGACACCGTTACCGTGCAGGCTGGTGCCAATGCTTCTTCCAATGGAGGAAATAAATTGTTTAAACTGGAATTTCTGCGTCAGCAAATTAAAAAGGCAGATGGTCAACCCAATATTTCACTGGCAGACTTTATAATGCCGGGAGAAACAGATCATATCGGTGCCTTTGCGGTAACCATACAGGGGATCGAATCCCATATCAAAAGATTTGAGGAGCAGCACGATGATTATAACAAAATAATTCTGCAGGCTCTTGCGGACCGGCTGGCCGAAGCATTTACAGAATTATTGCATCAAAGGGTCCGGAAAGAATTCTGGGGTTATGTAAAAGAAGAGCAGCTCNNATATGCAGGTATCCGGCCGGCACCCGGCTATCCTGCCTGTCCGGACCATACAGAAAAATACAAGCTGTTTCATTTGTTGGGTGGAGAAAAAACCACCGGCATCACGCTTACCGAATCGCTGGCGATGTATCCGGCTTCTTCTGTAAGTGGCTGGTATTTTGCACACCCGGAAAGCAAATATTTTGGTATAGGCAAGATTGAAAAAGACCAGGCAATCGATTATGCAGACCGGAAAGGAATGAAACTGGAAGAAATAGAAAGATGGTTAAGGCCGGTTTTGGACTATGATTCATAATATTGTTTATCAGGTTGCCCTGCAATTTTTGCACCTGACAAAATTCAGACCCGTTTAAAAAATTACGAATGAAAGCGGCAAAAATTATCCTCTTACTGGCAGCATGCATCACGGTACTGGCGCCAGTATTTACGAGCGCCCAGAAAGGAAAATCAAAACGTAAAAGGGAATTTTATTTTTCCTGGGGTTATAATACGGAATGGTTCACAAACAGTAATGTGCACGTGTCCCAGCCGGAATTGGGTAATAATTACAGCTTTCTTAATATCAAGGGACATGATCACCGCGGATGGGACGAAGGCCTGTTCACAAAAGCGATAAGCATCCCCCAATACAATTACCGGCTGGGCTATATTTTTAATGAGGAAAAAGGGTTGGGTATCGAGATCAATTTTGATCATACCAAATTTATTTTCTCAGATCAAAACGCGCGGATAAAGGGTAATCTGAATAAAACTGCTGTTGATACTACCATCGCCTTCAATGCGCAAAACGGCTTTTTCTATTACCTTAACAACGGTGCCAATTTTTTGCTATTCAATATAGTCAAACGCTGGGAGTTGAATCAACTTTTGACCAAAAATATAAAAATTGACTTTTTGGGAAAAGCCGGAATAGGCCCGGTCATTCCTCATGTTGAAAATAGTTTTTTTGGGCAAAAGAATGAGCCTCATTTTCAATTTGGCGGTTGGAATATAGGAGTGGAAGCGGCTCTCCGCGCTACGTTTTTTAAATATATATACCTGGAATATTCCAACAAGCTCGACTATGCGCGCTACTCAGGCCTGAAAATCTATAAAGGATCTGCAAGCCAGGCATTTGGCACTTATGAGATGATACTGAACCTGGGTCTTGATTTTCCCTTCGGCAAAAGGTCGAACTAAAAGATCATCCTTCTCTCTCAAACAACCACCACTTGCGCTTCCGGGGTCTTACCTCATAATTCATGCTGATATAAGTCCTGATATGATCCATCGCTTCCTCCAGGTTATCTGTCAATAAAACCAAGGACAGGTCCTCTTTGGAAATTGTTCCCTGGGCGGACATGTTTTGGATAAAAGCCCATAATTCCCGGTAATACTCCTTACCAAAAAGCACGATCGGAAACTGGGTCAGCATTTTGGTTTGGACCAGGGTCAGTGTTTCAAAAAATTCATCCATCGTTCCAAAGCCTCCCGGAAGGATAATGAAGGCAAAGGAATATTTTATCAGCATCGTTTTTCGTACAAAGAAGTGATCGAATGTCAGGGATGTATGCACATAGTGATTCGCCTTTTGTTCAAAAGGCAGTTTGATATTGCATCCCACGGAATTGCCTCCGCTTTCATAAGCTCCCCTGTTTGCAGCCTTCATGACTCCCGGGCCGCCACCCGTCATGGTGGTGAAACCCATCGCTGCGATGTATTTTCCAAAATTTCTGGCCGTCTGATAATATGGATTGTCTTCCCTGCACCGGGCAGACCCAAAGACAGTGATGCAGGGCCCTACAAAATGCAGCCTGCGAAATCCTTTAATAAACTCTCTGAAAACATCCCAGGCAAATCTTAATTCATAACCGCGGCTTTTCGGGCCCTCGAGGTAAACAGGTTCTTTTGATGGAATGATCTTTTCTNNTCTTCATTTTCCATAATAATCGGAATGGTATAACCACAAAATGTAAATTGCAGGGCTAATTTAAACCAAAGATTCTTATGTCTTCGCTTCGTATTATCAGTTACAACGTTAATGGCATCCGGGCTGCTTTGAACAAGGGTTTTATGGAGTGGCTCAAAACAAATCCTGCTGATATTATATGTGTACAGGAAACCAAGGCACAGAAAGAGAATGTGGATCATAAGCTGTTCACTGATCTGGGCTTTCACGATTTCTGGTTTTCGGCTCAAAAAAAAGGGTATAGCGGAGTGGCAGTATTTTCAAAAATAAAGCCTGATCAGGTTGAATATGGCACCGGCCACAAGGTCAGTGACGATGAAGGAAGGGTAATACAATTGGATTTTGGGGATATCCGGCTGATCAATGCATATTTTCCTTCCGGAACTTCCGGTGAGGAAAGACAGGGTTTTAAATACAAATGGCTGGATGAATTTTTAATTTACACCTCCAGGCTAAAAGAAAAATATCCCCGCCTTGTTCTTTGCGGAGATTATAACATTGCGCATAAGGAAATAGATATTCATGATCCGAAAGGAAATAAAAATTCATCCGGTTTTTTACCAGCTGAAAGGCAATGGATGGACAAATTTTTTCAAACCGGATGGATTGATACTTTCCGGGGAATTCATCCCGAACCACACCGGTACAGTTGGTGGAGCCAGCGCTTCCCTACGGTCAGGCAGCAAAACAAAGGCTGGAGAATTGATTATATCAATACCACGGATAATCTTGGGAGCCGGATTGTCAATGCGGAAATATATCCGGATGTTAAGCAGAGCGATCACTGCCCCGTGTATTTGGAATTAAAACTGTAAAACTCAAAATTGAGAATTTATCGTGATCGTTTATAATCTGACCATGCAGGTGGACTGGAGCATTGCCAGTGACTGGTTAAACTGGCAAAAGACTGAAAACATTCCGCAAATATTACACGACCAAGCTGTTTGATACGTTCAAAATATACCGATTACTGGAACAGGATGATCAGGAGGGACCCACCTATACCATCCAGTTTTTTACATCTTCGGAAGAAAATTACAGAAAATATCTTGTTCAATTTGCCCCGGTTTTAGGCCATAAGGCCTTTGGCAGATGGGGCAATAAAATTATTGCACATCGTACACTGATGGAACTTGTGCAATAATTGTGGAAAAGAATAAAGAAAAAAGAAGGGAAACCCAAAAATTGCGTTACATTCCCTTCAAACCCTTAACCGGTAAGACTTCCAGCCCTTATGCCCTGGAAGCTAAGCCAGTATTGGTTTTCCTAATTCCCCGGCTATTTTGCAACCATTCAACTGAACTGTTAAAATTCATATAATCCTTATCCCATGCGGCTTAGAATGAGATCGGGAAAAATGTAAAATAATTTTGTCGGATGCAAAAAGCGGCTATATTTGTTCTCGCTTAAAAACAAAAAATTTAATCTATGAACAAAGCTGAATTAATCGCGAAGATTGCCGATGATGCAAGCATTACAAAGACACAGGCAAATTCATGTCTGGATTCTTTTGTAGAAGCAGTTACTAAAACTGTTAAAGGTGGTGGTAAAGTTACGTTGGTTGGTTTCGGAACTTTTTCCGTATCCAAACGGGCAGCGCGTAACGGCCGCAACCCACAGACGGGTGCTGTTATTAAAATTAAAGCTAAGAAGGTAGCTAAGTTCAAAGCAGGTAAAGAATTGTCTGCTAAATTATAATGCTGCACACACCGCATTCAAAAGTTCCGGTATTTCGAATATCTTCGTAAACCGGAGCTTTTATTTTTGAGAGCTGTATGGCCGGGGATCTGATAAAACGCCGTGTAAGCAGCTCTAGTTATGGCAAAAAAGCTTTTGCAAACTGTAAGTTTTCGGTTCCCCGTACCATCAAAAACCCTGGCAAAACCACCTAAATACATTTTTTAGCAATAAGCCGGGGGAATTCAACCCGAAATAATTAAATCGAGCATACCATGGGAAGAGGAGACAAAAAAACCAAGAAAGGAAAAATTTTCAAGGGATCTTTTGGCAAAAGCAGACCCGCTAACCCCAAAAAAAAGAATGCCAAGAAGAAACCTTCCTGAACAGCAGCCAGTCTGAATCAGGGGGCCAGCCGTTCAACCATCCAGTTGCCATCCCCCTGCAAGCTATATTGAATCCTGTCGTGCAAGCGGTTTGGTCTTCCCTGCCAGAATTCCAAACTGATGGGTTTGGTGCGGTAACCACCCCAGTTAGGAGGTCTAGGGATGGGNNACCGGATGCGCATACTCTTTTCATTTTCCTCCAGCCATTCCCTGCTTCTGATCACCATGCTTTGGGGTGAAGCCCACGCGCCTATTTTACTGCCTTCGGGACGGCTCTCAAAATATTGGTCATTTTCCTGATTGCTCAGTTTTTCCACCAGCCCTGTTATCCGCAGCTGCCTTTCCAACTCCTTCCAGAAGAAAACAAGACAAGCC
>PLCH01000312.1 GCA_003135585.1 Chitinophagaceae bacterium | reverse complement strand
ACTTTATTGTGGAGCCTACATATTCTAAAGAAAAGGAATCCGAAAAAGATCATCATCGCTACTCCCATAGCTTCGCGCCAAGCACTCCAAAACCTGGCAGAATCTGCAGATGAGTTAATTTGTACATTTTGTCCAGAAGTGTTCCACGGGATAACTGTTTATTATGACAATTTCGACCCTGTAACCGACGAAGAAATAGTAGAATATTTGGATGAACTCAAAAAAACCAAAATTCCTCAGAAAAAATAAAAATTTAGCCGTCTTTGTCAGCAAAGAATGATTTTAGATTCAAAAANNGTAAAAAATAGGCGATCTAATCGGAAGCAGGTTTGAAGGAATAGAGGCAAGTTTCAAAAGGGTCCTCGATGGTTTTGGGATAGAAGAAATTCACCTATTCCGGATAGAAGTAAAAAAGTTAAAAGCTTTTCTCCGGATTGTACAAACTGACTTGAAAGACCCAACCGAGGTAAAATTGTCCAAATTTTTGAAGAAATCCTATAAGTTGACCGGTACCATTCGCGGATTGCAATTACAACGACAAAGAATTCAGCTAGTGGTAAGGGAAGTAAATGATATCCAACCCGAAAACTACCTGAATCTATTGACTATTCAGGCAACTGAGAATATGGCAGCGATACAAAATTTGATAAAAACCAGAAAGTCGCTTCTAAGTGGAGGGAAAAAGATTATTACTATTTTGCCTGACAAACTAAATAACAAATCAATTAAAAAGTTTATTCAGGCGGAAGCAATTAAGCTGAGAGAAATAGTAAAGAACGAGCATCTGCAGGATGAATCCCTGCACCGGTTCCGTAAAATATTAAAAGATATCCAATACAATTGGCCATTTGTAAAAAAATTTCTGGGCAAGTCATTACCTTCAACAGTCAATGATAACGATTATATCAAATCAATTACCGATCTGATAGGGAATTTTCATGATGCTTGTATAGGGCTAAGTCTTCTTGAGCCAAATTATATTGATCAGATCTCCGATGAGAAAGAGCGAATATTGCTGCTAAATATCAAAATAGAGTGGGAGAATGACAAACTGGATATCAGACAACAAATTGAAGCTGAACTGAAAAAATTTTCAGCTGATCCGGTAAGTTGAATACTTCAATAATTCAATTATTCTGATTCCATAATACGACCGTCCTGGTTACTGCCCATCGTGACCAAAATCCCCACTTAATTCACAAATAGAAGCTATTACCAATTGATCCATGCCTTCGCCTTGCTCGGAAAAGAATGATTGGCCGATCAGATATGTCAACGTGATATATATCAGGTTTACCGATTACATAGATCATACAAATTGCATTGGAGAGGTAATAAATTGTGCACAGGAATCAATCTCCTTTTATATGAAGAAGAACCTGGGCAAAGCAGACAGGATTATTCGGTTAATTATTGCCGTCGTACTTTTTGATCTGGTGGCGCAGAAAACAAAGACTGGTTTTTGGGACATTTTATTATTTGTTCTGGCTATCATATTACTTGTTACGGCGTGGGTTGGGCTTTGCTCCATTTATATAATTTTCGGTATCAGGAGTTGTTCGGATAAGAAAATAACCAATCCATAAGAATTATTTTTTCTCTAGTTCACATCAAAAAGAAAAACTTATCATCATGAATTCTTTACTTCAAGGCGAACATGAATTAATAGNNCCCTTTCACCCTGTATTTTCGTCAAGGGCAGAATTGGAACACAGGCTGGAGCAGGTCATCGGAAAAGTACAAAAGGAGCTCCTGAAGAATTATACAGGGGAAAAAGCCTCTTCGGTCCTGGATAAATTAAGAAGATTAATCCCTGATCTTGATTATAATACACATAAAAAAACTGTAGCGATCTTCGCTTCTCCTCTGCTTGAAAAAGTATTTTACCTTGATCTGCCAATGGAGGAAAGNNATTTTAAGCGGGGAAAAGTCCAAATTATATTTGGGGGATATTTCGGGATTTACCCATATCAAGTCAGGTATAGCCGAAAGCGTGGGTGCTTATTTAAATGATCTGCCCGAAAAGGTTGGCAATTTTTCCGACTCGAAAAAGAGGAAGGAAATCATGCTTGAGAAATTTCTCCGTCATATGGATGAAAGCCTCGCCATCATCTTGAAGTCTTATTCCCTCCCGGTTTTTATATTGGCTCCAGAAAGAGTTGCTGGCCATTTCGGGCGAATCACACGGCATGAAGAAACGATTGTGAATTATGTTCATGGAAATTTTATCGATTCCTCGGACAAGGAAATCAATACAGTCATACAACCGTACTTGGCAGATTGGCTAAAGACCAGGCAATCTGAATTATTGGACCGTTTAAATGCCGCTGCCGATGAAAAGAAACTTAGTTTCGGAATCCGAGATGTTTGGAGTGCAGCCAGCAAAAAGAATGGCTACTTGCTGGTAGTGGAGAAAGGTTTTGTTTTTCCTGCCCGCCAGGGCTCCCGGCCATATATTATCTATCAGGAAAATTCACATCTGGACAACCCATTCTATATTAAGGATGCGGTGGATGAGGTGATGGAGAAAGTCCTGCAGGACGGAGGTGACATAGAGTTCGTAGATAATGGGATGTTGAAAGATTATCACCATATAGCACTGGTCCGACATTATTGAATCAGAGAAATAAGATGAGTGCTCTCCAATTCTGGTTTTTCAATTTCAATTGAATGGAGCGGGAATAGTATTTAAGAAATTTTCTTTCTGAGTGCCAATAATTGTGTTCAATCTGAACAAAAGTTGATGAGCTCGAAAGTTTATTTCCGAGTATATTGGAAATGAATAATTCCCTAAGGAAAAACCAACAATCTCAGGATGGGGAAACAGTACAGAAGAATACCAAATTTTTTTTATTCAGATTAAAACCGAGGTCAGATTCGTCGGGTATTACAGCATATTGGAGGGCGGTCCCTTTAATAATAGGCCCTATTACCATATCCCCGCCGCAGATATCACACGATTGCTTTTCGAAGGCACGGGAATCATGGGTCTGCAATTAGTGGATTTTTCCATTAAATACCGGCAAGTGATCGAAAGTCCGGAGTTCAGAACGGTCCATAGACATGTATGTGGTGGCTTTCTTCTTAAGTTCAGGATTTGATGAATTTTAGTATGAGGATTGCGCAATAGCAGCAGACAAAAAAAACATTGAATAGAACGTAAGAAATTGACCTTTTCATGATGATTTTCTTTAAGGCCGTCAAATTGAACTTTATTTGAGTGTTTAAAGGTGATATTGTTCATAGCCATTCGCCATGCCGGGGGATCAAACCTAAAAGTGAGACCATGTGGCTATCGGGGAGCAAGATCTTTAAATAGCCATCCATCATCCTAAGATATTTATCCCTCTCAGCCAGTGCCAATTTCCTCGTAGCATCATTTTCGGCGCTCCGCGCCCTGAGGCTATTGACTTTTGCCCGAACATTGGCCCGGTAACCTTTATAAAAAACAAAGAGGCTGAGGTCGTGCTCAGACCTTATGACAGGGAAAAAATTAGTATAATAGTAAAGAAATAGATTAGCCAATTCCCGCTTGCCAAATGCATCCAGGTCCATGCAAAGACAGGCAACTTCATTCAGCACGTCGATCTGACGGTATTCATCATTGAATTCTATGCAATCAAAGGGTTGAGGATCTGGCAATAAAAAAATATTCCTGGAATGCAAATCCCCATGACAGTCCCTGTAATAGACGTCTTTGAGCCTGCCGGTGAAAAGATCTTTATGCTTTTCAATAAACGCATCGGACGATTCAACAGCCTGGTCAATGATAGCACCGCCTTCCGGGTCTAAATATCC
>PLCH01000256.1 GCA_003135585.1 Chitinophagaceae bacterium | reverse complement strand
CGAATTTACTTCGCTGTAGAAATGATAATAATATCCATGGATTTTATAGAGCTTATTGGCTTCCGATCCTTTTGATTGGTGAATGACGGAATCAGAATGAAAATCGAGTCGCATCCCATCCTCACTTAATTTAAATAAATGTATTTTATATTTATTTTCAAAATTACTGGCAACTAAATAGCCTTGCCCGTCCTCATCCCAGAAAGGACAACAATCATCCCATCCTGCTATGCCCCAAATCTTATTTAAGGGTTGCCAAGGCCCTTCCGGCTTCGCGGCCGTACTCATAAAAATTCCTTCCTCGGGTGTACNNCCCCAGCCCATATTCCCCTGCCATAACGATCCATTCTATCCCAGTTTAATTCAGGACTAATCCTGTTAAGATCATCTGTAACGTGACCGAGTATCCGCCAATTGATCAAATCCTTAGAATGAAGAATAATTACGCCTGGAGAAAATTGAAAAGTGGAAGAAATCGCAAAAAAATCAGAATCGACACGTATGGCATCTATATCACTATAGTCCCCTGGTAATATGGGGTTGGCATAGGTTCCGTCCCCTTGATCACCCCATTTTTCAGTCTGTTGTGCAAAAACATTGCTGCAAAAAAAGAATAATAAAATTAAAGGAGCTTTTTTCATACTTAAATAACATGCACTCAAAATCTTGTTTAGCTACCTGAAAAATAAAAATGCTATTTTGAAACTTAATAATTAGGATTCTGTTTAATGATTCCCTTGCTTTCATCAATGATTTCCTGGGGGATTGGCATGTAATAATCCTTGGGCCGGGTAAATACTCTTGCCGGAACAGCCACTGAACTATTATAGGGTGGTAAGGGGGATGCCAGTTTAGGTTTGTTATAAATTGTATCAAGGTTAATGATCTTGTCTTTATCCCAGCGCATCAAATCCTGATGCCTGGAATTTTCCCCACCCAATTCTACTCTTCGCTCGTGTACCAACTGCAGCATACCTGCACCGGTAATAGGGGCAAGACCTGCCCGCGCACGGACTGCATTTATTTCTGCGTCCCCACTACCTGGACCATTCAGCCTAATCTTTGCTTCGGCTACCAGGAGGTAAACATCTGCAGTACGCAAAATGGGTTGCTTTAAATCAAAATCAATCCCACCGCTTCCGTCAGGAAGGAAGGCAGTATATTTTTTTATATAATAACCCGTAGTCGACATTCTTGGCAAAAGACGGCCCGTAGATTGCCCCTGCTTTCCCGTAAACATCTGGAAGGCGTCTCCGGGACCAATGGTTACGAGATTTGTTTGATTCGGAATTGAATCCCCGACAGATATCAATGTAGCACCCTTACGTATAGAATCATTTGGCTCGAATTCGTCGGCAAAATTTTGCGTAGGATGGTGAAAGCCCCAGCCCTGCCATGCCCTTGGCGTAAAGTACTGACCTATGGCCGAGGAAGGCACATTCGGCACCTGCTGATTTTTGTTCCAAACTCCGAAAAGAATTTCTGTGTTGGTTTCCTGCAGACCCAAAGTAAAATTATTAGTATAATTCGGAGCCAGGGCATAGTTTGGATCGTTGATAACCAGGCTGCCATACTGGCTAGCTTTTGCAAAGTTGTCTTCGAATATATATAGCTTACAAAGAAGCCCCCAGGCAGCCCCCTTGCTTACCCGGCCCTTATCTGCGTCACCGTAGGTTTCCGGTAATAAATTAATTGCTTTTAATAAATCTGACTCAACTTGTCCTCTTATTGAATCAACAGAGGATTTAGGGATATTGTAGGATCCCGTTAATACGTTATTTTCCAATATCAGTGGAACCTCCCCATAAATCTTGCTTAATTCAAAGTAGGCATGCGCCCTTAAAAAGTAGGCCTCCCCCATTGAACGACTCCGGATCGATTCATCTATTACAGGTACTTTTGGAATATAAATAATCGCATTATTGGCTCTCCCAATCTGCTCATAGGCGAAAGGCCAAAGGGTATAAAGAACCTGTAGCGTGGGATCAATATTAAACCGCTCAATCGCTCTGAAATCAGGATGGTCTCCATCCACAGAAATATCATCCGACTGATCATCAAATATATACAAGTTGTGGCCAACCCAGTCTTCAGTGGTTAACACATTATAAATCCCATTAATGCCCGCAAGCACATCATTTTGATTGCGCCAGAAGTTGCCTGAAGTATATTGACCGGTTGGGCTCTGATCCAGGGGTTTTTTGTTGCAGCCCAGTATACCTGCAATGAAAATCAGGAATACAACTATTAGTAAATGATTTTTATTCTTCATGTAGAATCTTTTCAAGTTTTTAAAAATTGATTGTCGCGCCCACGGTAAAGTTTCTTGTCTGCGGGTATTGTGCCACATCAACCCCTCTTTGCAAATTTCCATACGTATATCCTAACTCGGGTGTATATCCCTTGTATTTTGTAATGTAAAAAACATTGTAAGAACTTACATATATACGGATATCAGGCAGTTGTGCATCCCGGATCTTTATTTTTGAAATTGTATATCCGAGAGAAATGTTCTTCAGAGCAAGATAGGCGCCGTTTTGAACCCATAAATCGGAGGAACGGTAATTATCATTCGCATTAATTCTTGTCAATCGGGGAATGCTGTTACTTGTTCCTGCCCCATGCCACCTGTTTTTTTGTTCTTCATACCAGTTAAATACTTCTGTTGCATCCAAACCCGCCAGCCGGTCGGCATTGTATAACTGCACACCTGCTACCCCTGCAAAATTGAAACTAAGGTCAAAATTTCTGAAATTGACTGCGCCGTGAAAGCCATAAGCAAATCGCGGGTTAGGATCTCCCAGTCTAACCCGGTCCTTGTCACTAATCTTACCATCACCATTAATATCCACAAACCGAACATCACCAGGTTTGATGTTTGCTTTATTGGGATCATTTGCGATATAGGGATCCTTATCTATATCAGCCTGATTCTGGTAAATGCCGGCGGTTTTAAAACCAAAAAAAGAAGCTATCGGCTGTCCTTCATATGTACGGGAAATATCCGTATTTTCCCTTCCATACGGGACTGAGCCCAAATAGGTTGAATTTCCATACAGATGGGTAATCTTATTTCTAAGGAAGGTTCCGTTGGCACCCAAGGAGTAAGTTAGTTTACCTATCGAATTCTGATAGTTCAGATCTAATTCTACCCCGTGATTATTCAACTCACCCTGGTTTACGTTGGGCAGATTTATATTCCCCGGATCATCAGGTAAAGACCTTTGCGCTCCATATGTTTCTACAAGCTGCGCAAGGACCAGCATGTCGGTTGTGTTTTTATTAAAATAAGTAATTGTGGTGCTGAGGTGATTGTTTAGTGTGATTAATTCCATGCTTATATTGGTCATTACAGCACGCTCCCAGGTTATGTTCGGATTGCTAAGGCTAGTGACAAAAGCACCGTTTTGATTAACGGTTCCTGTGCCCAGATTGTAAGAAAATCCTCCCCCTCCAAGACCGCCACCGCCTCCCAGGCCGATAGTGCTCAAATATTGGAAATCGCCAATGTTTTGGTTTCCTAGTTGTCCCCAGCCACCGGTTATCTTTANNCTGAAATTTGAGCGAAAGAAATTTTCATCCGATATGCGCCAGCCGACAGAAAATGCCGGAAAATATCCCCATCTTTTTCCAGGTGCAAATTTACTTGAACCATCGGCACGCATGGTAACGGTCAATAAGTATTTTCCTTCAAAAGAATAATTACCCCGAACAAAATAAGACTGCAATCCAGCGGAATTATTATTTGCCCCGGAATTGCTGGCCGAGGAACTGTTTCCCAAATTTAGTATACGCTGGCTAAGACTGGTATCGGAAAACCCCAACCTTGAGGCCGAAAAATAATTTCCCGTGAATATTTGAGATGAGTAACCAGCTGTAAAGCCCACCGTGTGTATTTTAGAGAAGGTCTTATCATAGGTCAAAAAATATTCTTCCAAAAATGACCTGCTTTTGCCGAAATTCTGACCCAATGAGGATATGGAAGGTCCCCTNNCCCGTAATTAGCCCGAATTTTCAACCCCTTTATTATTTCCAATTCTGCATAGCCGTTGGCTAGTATGCGGTCAATTTTGTTATAACCTTGGTTTTCAGTAGCGGTGGTGACGGGGTTATTTATATCACCCAGCTGATTATCGGCCTGTGAAGTTCCCCAGCTCCCGTCAGGGTTCTTAACAGGTATGGCGGGATTAAAGCGAATGGCACTCCAGAGCAATCCAGTCTGCGTAGATTTAGTGTCAGGTGTATTCCCAGAGGTATTCGAATACACCACATTTTCTCCTACCCTTAGGCGACCGCCGATTTTATGCTCGGAATTAATGCGAAAACTATATCTCTTAAAATAGGAATTTATGATTATACCCGTTTCATCGTAATAATTACCCGAGAAACTATAAGTAGAGTAGGCATTCCCTCCACGAAGAGCTATATCGGCATTTTTTACTACGCCTGTTTTCATTAGCGCACGTTGCCAGTCGGTACGTTGAACTGAATAATAAGGGTCATTCCATACTGATGGCACAGCCAGACTATCATTGGCATAGGCTTCCCTTTTCAACATTGCCAGATCGGGAGCAGTAAGCATGTTTAGATACTTCAAAGGNNGGTTTATTCGTGCCGGTATACAAATTAAAAGTTGTTCTGAGCGGCTGGTTATAATTTCCCTTTTTCGTTGTAATCAACACCACGCCATTTGCGGCACGGGAACCATAAATTGCAGAAGAAGAAGCATCTTTCAATATATCAACTGAGGCAATGTCATTTGGGTTCACATCGTTTAATCCTCCTGCAGGCACCCCGTCTATGACCACCAGGGGGTCAGCATTATTAATTGTTCCTGTTCCGCGAATTCTAATACTCGGTACGCTGCCCGGCGAGCCATCGTCACGAATTATGTCAACACCTGAGGCCCTGCCCTGCAAAGCGGTTGCCACATTACTTACGGGCAGATTTTTAAAATCGTCCCCCTTAACACTGCTGATGGTTCCTGTAACATCTCTTTTCCTTTGCGTTCCATAACCAACCACAACCACATCTGCAAGACCAGTACTGGAAATCTGCAAAGCAATGCTGATATCTGCTAAAGGCTCGCTGCCCACTGTGATTGTTTTTTGAACAGTCTTGTAACCGACAAAAGAAATTTCAATTTCATAAGTACCATCCGGTACATTAAATTCAAATTTTCCATCTTTATTGGTGGCAACACCTATGCCCAATTTTTTTATTGAAACCGCTGCCCCCTCTACGGGTTTATTATTTTCATCTTTGACTGTTCCAGTAATTCGGTGTGGTGGTTCTGCAGGGGCAAGCATTATTTCACCAGTCTTTTTTTCTTCCTTTTGGTCTTTTTCTTTTACCACAATCGTTTTATCCTGTATTACATATGTTAATGGCTGATTGCTAAAGCATATTGTCAACACATCCTCAACGGTCGCATCTTTCACGTCAATATCAATTTTCCTGGCCTTGGCTAATATATGGCTGTTAAAAATAAAATTATAACCACATTGTTTCTGTAATATCTCAAACACTTCTTCCAGCGAAGCATTCTTTTTTGAGATAGTGACCTTTTGCGATAGCCCGGCTGCAGAAACATGCAACGTACAAGCTAATAACAAGATGGCAGATAATTTCATAACCAGCATCATTTGGGTTGGCAATAACCTGATTGAAAGTTTGGTTTTGCCAGGTACTAGCAGCCTCATACTTTTATTAAGTTTGGTTTAACAATTCGGTTTAATTTCTTAAAGCTTTCCCCGTTATAGGAAACAAGGCAATTAACCAGAAGCAGCTGCGCCTTCCCGGTTTTATGACTCAGTCTTAACTTGGTTTTCCAATAGGCCTTTATCTTAATAAATAAAAAAAATCTATTTCGCTTTCATCGGGAATTATGGCAGCACAATTATTTTGCCTGCGTGGCCCGTTGAATGCTGATCAACAATTTGAAAATGGACTGTCCCGGTAAGTTCCAGGGTTTGCAGCAATACCGATACATTCTTTGTACGCGGTACTATGCCGGTAAAATCCTGCCCATCCCTGTCAGTCCTGTATTCCACCTCCACATTATACCATCTTTCTACCTGCCTCATTAATTCTCGGATGTTTGTTTCTTTGAAATGGAAAAAGCCATTCTTCCATGCAACAGTCTGTTGCGTGTTCGTGCTTGTGAGCTTTATGTCATGGGATTTATTATCAGCGATAGCTTCCTGGCCCGGCGAAAGAATTTTGGAAAGCCCATATCTTGTTACTCTTACTTTTCCCTGCAGCAAAGTAGTTTCAATATGCTTTTCATTGGCATAGGCCATAACATTAAAATGTGTGCCCAATACTTCTACATTCAGGTCATTTGTTTTTACCAGAAAAGGCATTTTTTTGCTTGTTGACGGCGAAATTGCATGAGTTACTTCAAAATAAGCCTCTCCCTCAAGTTCCACTGTTCTCTCTTTTCCTTTGAATGCAATTGGGTAATGTAAGGAAGAAGAGGCATTTAGCCACACTTTGCTTCCGTCAGGCAGGATTACTTCATACTGACCACCAGCAGGTGTTGTAAGGGTGTTGTACAAAACCTCACCCATATTTTTGTTCTCAGAATTGTATGCAAGCACTCCGGACTTCAGCTTTATTATTTTAGTATTACCCTGATGAATAACAACGCCGACCTTCAGATTTTCAAGATTTAAAGCAGACCCATTTGTCAGCCTCAACATTGCTTTGTCTCTGCCTGGCAGGATATCAGCCTTATGATGAATGTTTACGGATGAAGTAACTGTCTGGATTGCTTTCTTTTTGTCACGGTTAACCAAAAATAAATAAATGCCTCCTCCAACCAGGAATAAAGCCGCAATTGCAACCATTCTTGCCCATTGCATTGAAAAAAATTCCTTTTTAGAGTATCCGACGGTCACGGGCCTTATAATCTGCCACATATTATCCCAGTGTTGTTGCGGGATTGATAATTCCCTTTCACAACTATGTTTCGCATCAACAATCATTTTTTTCAGCTCCGCATCACCCTCCGCGGACTTCAGGAATTTCAGCATTTCTTCCACTTCTTCCCTCGAAGCCCTGTTTGCCTCGTATTGCATCAATAAGTATCGTATTCTTTCTTCGCTCAAAATAAATATAAATGCCTCCTGGAAAATAATTCTCAATCGGACCAATTGAAACTCCGCACAATAATATAGAGTCTGATTAAAGAAAAAAGGATGACCGGGATGGAAAGATTTTTTTAGTAAACTAATTGTGCAAGCAAAATTGTGAGCAATAAAGCATTGTCTTTAATATAAACCCGGATGAATTTTACTGCTTTCATAACCTGGCTTTTCACGGTATGTGGTGAAAGCTTGAGTTGCAAGGCAATTTCATCATAACTCTTCCCCTGCTGCCGATTTAATTTATAAAGAAGTTTCTTGTGGGGCGACAATTTTTCAACAGCATTGTTAATCATTGTTTCGGCAATCTTTGCATAAACTGTTTCTTCGGTTTCATTACAGTATTTTTTGCAGTGCCGCAGGTACGTCACCAGGATTCTGGCAGTATTGGTTTCTTTTTTTAAATACCGGTTCACTTTATTGTAAATAATAGTATAGATATAGGCTTGTGGATCTTTAACAGATGACAGCATGGTTCTGCTTATCCAGATACTAATGAATACATCCTGCGTGATTTCTTCGGCAGCAAAAGCAGATTTTGTCCATTTGAGGGCGACAGCGTACACTTTGAGGCTGTATTTTTCAAACAAGGCTTTATAGGCATTTTCCTCACCCCTGGCGATCGCCTCAAACAACACAGTCGATTCTGAACTAGAGGATAAAACTGACATAAGATTTCTATATAAAAATTGATCTATGGATAACCTAATCATCAAGCCTTTCTGCTTTCTTCGAAAATATTACTTGACAAGTTCAAGTATTTGTAATTGCCCGTTATTTTTTGCGGCAACCACAAAAAAATGACCTTTCCCCTTTATTTCAATAATGTTGCGGATATCGCCTGGCAAATACAGGTTGGTTTCAGGATAGGTCATGGGTGAAAATGTACAGTCACCCTTCCCTTTGAGAACAAGGCCTATGCCCGCATCCAATGGACCTAACTGAACACGAAAAGGAAAGAAATTACCTGCAAGAATAATGTCCTTTTTACCGTCGTTGTTAATATCCGCGGAAATCATCCCATTTACAACACTTAACTGTGCATATTCCGGGAGGGGTACTGGAGTGAATTTTCTGTTTCCGTCGTTTCGAAATAAAGTGGACTGCAGGGTATTTATTTTAACCGTCGCAGCCTTTGCCAATTGTTCATCGGAAAACATGTCTTTCAATTGCGCATCGGCATAATCTGCATAATGGCCGAATTTTTTCTGCAACGACGGGATTTCATGAAAGATTTCGTCCCGGGAAAAATAAGGATAGCTTTTGCCGTGGTTGTAATAACATAGTATCGGATCAAGTAATTCGTCATTATTAAAATCAGCATAGGTGATTGTCAAGGGTTCTTTTAGGGAAGCTTTCAGTTGGGTATTTAAACCTAGGTTCCCAACGACCAGGTCGGTATCACCGTCCATGTCGAAATCATCTGCAAGGACGCGGCACCACCAGCCTTGGGTTTCAGATAAACCATAGGCTTTTGTCTGATCACTCAATATGCCTTTATGATTTTCAAAAATACGGACCGGCATAAATTGTCCCACAACGATCAAATCCTCCCATCCGTCTTTATTGATGTCCACCCACAAAGCGTCTGTAACCATTCCTGGAGATGCCAGGATGGAATCATTTTGAGCTCTATCCTTTTCAAATAGGATTTTGCCTGGCACGCTTTTATTTTTTAAAATAAAACTTTCTGGTGCTTCGGGAAAAAGACCAGGCTTGAATCGTCCTCCCACAAATAAGTCGGGTAAGCCATCTTTATCAATATCGGCTGCCCTGGCGCAGGATCCGCTGACTGTTTCCTCCGGAAGCGCATTGATCAGTTTCTTGAAATTACCGTTGCCATCATTTTCATAGATCCTGTCCTGGTAGTTCTTGCTGTTTAAAGGATAATCAGCACCCCCGCTTACAAGATACAGATCAAGATCACCGTCCCCATCTGCATCAAAAAAGAGGGCATCGGCGATGGTGATATCCTTTTCGTTGTTCCATGGCTGACTTGGCGAAAGCTCAAATTTTCCATCTTTTGTCTGCAGGTACAATAAGCTTTCCTGGCCTGCCGAAGCCCCGATAAACAGATCTTCCAGTCCGTCCCTGTTGACATCGGCTTTTGCAATGCAGGGGCCGATTTTTGATAACTGGTAGGGCAGTAAAGGAGAAATTTTAAAATCAACAAACGTTGATTGCAGATGGGTAAAGCTGATTCCCGAGTTTTTGGTAACATCGAGGAATAATGGTTTCCGGTAGCCACTTTTTTCAAACGCGTTGACGGTATCAGCATCAGTTTCATTAATTACCAGCAATGAATCGGCTTTCACATTTTGCAGTAAAGAAATTTTTCCGCAGGGCCATTTTACCTTGAGGGATATAATGACGCTGTCATCACCTAAGCCTATATGCATGACAGGGTCCATGGAAGATTGAAATCCCCTGTTGAAATATTCTTCCTGCATTTGATCGGTATGCTCGGTTTTCACATACACTTTTGCCCCGACACCAAATCTATTTTTGCCTTCACCAGAAAGCTTGATTTTTATGAAATGCGNNTCGCCGTCATTATCCAGGTCGGCGTAGGCTGCACCATTGCTGACAGCATTTTTGGTGAAACCCCAATCGCTGCTGGCATTGGTAAAACCGAGCCCGTGATTATTCCGGAATACATAATTATTGAGTTTCGTGGATGGCATTTGCTGAACAAGTTGCCACATTTCAAGCTTTTCACCGCTTGGCTTTATATATTGTGCCGAATATCCGGAAGTATATTTAACAAAATCGAGATTGGTAATATCCCTTAATATTCCATTGGAAATAAAAAGATCCTTCCATCCGTCATTGTNNTGTCAAAATCAGCAAATAAAGGAGCCCAGCTCCAGTCGGTGGCAGGGATGCCGGCCAATTGACCGACTTCGCTGAAAATTGGAATCCCATTGCTATCATTTCCATTATTTAATTGCAATGTATTGCGCATTTGCTGGTAATGAAATCCATGGTCCGCTCTCATGGTATATTTATCAAAAGCGTCTGCGCCTTTGAGCAATTTCTGGCGGTGGTTGTCTTCAGGCAACATATCCAACACCATAATGTCCGGCATACCGTCGTTGTTAAAATCTGCTATATCACTTCCC
>PLCH01000594.1 GCA_003135585.1 Chitinophagaceae bacterium | reverse complement strand
TCCAATAACAGGCATGCGATTTTCGCGGCCTTTGCACTGATTTGACTATAATCATATTCATAAATGACAGCAATCAAATGATTTCGTACCCACTCTTGTTAATATTGATGTAATTGAATGTGAAAGGATAGTCTACCAATAATCCAAACTCACGTTATGTTTTCAGATTTATACTTTGATAAAATGGGGGATAGGATAGAGAAGTTGGGGACTGCTATTTTTTCCAATTCTAGTGAGTCAGTCTTAAAATTTCCAACTTCCATAATACATGTTTTGTGCGTAGACGATAACCAAAAAATTTGGTTTGCAGTTCCAAAACCTTACGCCGATATTAGTGGCATGGAAATGACCTTCCCGGTAACTCTGCATTTTTTCAATAAAAATTACAATTATTATATTAACGTGGATGGCATTGCCAGCATCATCTCAAAATTAGATGACATGCCACGCGAACTGGTTAAGTATACTGAAGAAGTTGATAAAAACCCCCTCTTGATCCGGGTTAGAGTGAATTATTTAGAATATTCCGTAAGGAAAATAAAAGCGCAGATGAATTTTTATGATAAGATAATCAATTCAATGAGATGGGTATCCTATAATGAATCAGTACATTATTCAGTATAGAACTAAGATGATGTGTCAAAAGGAAAATTGAATTTTTTGATTCTAAAGCACCGACGGCTAAAGAGTTCATGTCCAAAACGATTCCTTTAATCAAAATATCTGTATAGGAGAAAAAATCACGGGATCTTTCTTTTTCAACTATTTAGTTTGTAATCATTTGAATGCCATAAAATGGTAATCTCTTTAACTCCAGTCCGTCAAAGTCACTACCCCATCTTCTACTTAAACGCCTATCTCAGTCATCGGCCAGCGATCCATCCCCCATCCACCGCCAAAGCATGGCCCGTCACGAATGACGCTGCATCAGAACAAAGCCAGACTACCGCTTCGGCCACTTCTGAAGGCTCGCCCATTCTGCCCACCGGCTCCATATCCATGAATTGTTGCTCGACTACTTTGTCCTTTCCGGTAAGCCGGTCTACCATAGCCGTCCGGATCACACCTGGGCAAACAGCATTAATGCGTATACCCAGCTTCGCGTTTTCCAGAGCAGCGGTCCGGGTGATCCCTACCACGGCATGCTTGCTGGCTACATAGGCCGGAAGCCCGGTGAAACCAATAAGTCCTGCCACCGAGGCACAATTGACGATTGCACCCTTCCTCTGCCTGAGCATATGCGACAGTTCATGTTTCATGCACAACCATATACCGGTCAGGTTAACAGCAATCGTTTTCTCCCAATTTTCTTTCGTACAATCCTGTGTCAGAGCAGAAACGCCCTCTATTCCTGCATTATTGAAGGCATAATCCAACCTACCATAAGAAGAAAATACCTTGTCCATCATGGCTGTAATGTCGTCGCTGTTCGAAACATCACATTTTACGAACAAAACTTCACCTCCTGCCGCTTCGATCTGCTTCAACGTTTCCCGCTCCGTATCTTCAATCCAATCGGCGATAACAACCCTTGCCCCTCTCTTTGCAAAGGCAACGGCCGTGGCCTGCCCGATACCGAAACAGCCTCCTGTTACAAGGGCCACCTTGTTTTCGAATATTTTGTCCATGTTGTGTGCTTTAAATCAATGATTAATGCGTTATTCCAAGGTCCGTAACGTAGATCCAGGGATTCTTCTCCGGGCTATTTTCCCAGATCAGATAATTTAATAAAGGTAATTTTTAGGTTGCCAGCTGTCATTGATGCCGATTATCGTATATGTTGATTATTGTCACACCTGTTGTATACTGCCTCTCCCCGGTCCCGACATTTATCCTGCTAAGAAGAAATGGTGCGTCTTATCAAAGAGTGTCATACTTTCTCACTCTGTATAAGATATTGAAAGGACGTGCTTTTGCCAATTCATTTAACCGTACCATTATTTCAGTTGGTTCCCAATTGATTTTGTTTGATGGTTCTAGGGTGGCGTGAACCTTGACTTCCCTATTTTTGGTAGAGGTAGTTTTATATTTTGCCGTACTTTTTTTGCCTTCTAAAATAAATGACATAGTTACCTTCCTCTTTTTTGACCCTAGGGAATAACTTTATACAATATTAATTGGATAAATGAGCCTGAAAAAGGATTCGGATCACCTGAAATGATGATTTTGATCATCCGGATTTTGGCTATCCCTGGATATATCTTCCCAAAACCTCCTGCCATTGGTCCCTAACTAATGGTCTGGCCAGGTTACTACCTCCTCTCATCTTGTTACCAAAGACTGAAATTCAGCAAATCGGACTTCAAAGGCCAGTGCCCCACTTGTCAGAAAATTCACTGTTTCGCGCGGCTCTATTGCGCGAGGCGGAAAAGGAGTCATTGTATAATTTGAAATGCCGACCTGTTTATTCAGCAAGTGGATCAGCTCAGAATTCGAAAGGGCCGGACTCCGGTGGATAGGAATTCTATAGGTTTTCTTCTCCGGATTTATTATGATGCGTAAAATCCTCAACGTTACCGCATACCCTAAGATATTTGTCATTGGCTGCATTTTCTTAGCCGGGTCTATAAGAATAGTCAATTATGAGTTTAATACGATTCCCAGCTCAGGGCTGGAATTCAATTCTTCCTGCATAAAAGAATCCCGTCGTTTGAATTGAGGTCTTCTTTCCTTATTTGAGGGTTCCTCCGGGCCGGCGCAAACGTGGGACGGAGCACTCCCGTTTTCTTCTTTTTCAGTTCTTCTTCCCAAAAGGACAGCTGCTTGTAATTTTCCCTAATAAAGCTTAAAGAAATGGGTGCTTTTATGTTGGCAATTGAAGCAAGTTTTGCTAGACGGGCAATTGCTTCGAAATATACTCTATAATTTGCTCTCTAACGCCATCATGTATTCGCCTGAACGCGCCCGGATCCTGGTCAACCTCCGCTGTGACCCCGGAAGGTTGGCCATAATCGTCAAAGATGAGGGATAGGTATATCCAAAGAGGAACTGGAGTATTTGTTCGAAAGATTCTTCCGGGCAACCAATACGACTGGCATTTCCGGTACCGCCCTGGGACTGGGCATTGTAA
>PLCH01000487.1 GCA_003135585.1 Chitinophagaceae bacterium | reverse complement strand
GGCCGGATATAACCTCGCATTTGTTCTGGGGTTATGTCGTAAAGTTTTACCATGCTCGGTTTGTTTCTCATTAATTGTTCATCAATTCCTTTTGGCTTACCTGTCCATCAAGATATTGTTGCAATTCAGCATCTGACACATCCCCCAATAGATCCTTTGCCTCATTATCGGAAGGGTCTAAAGCGGCAGTGACATTGAGGCTGTCTGTGAAAGGGACATTATGCGAATCAAGATAATTCAGGATTTCCTCGTCGCTCACTTTTGCCAGAGCGGAATTGACCGTTTCATTGGAGGGTATTGAACCTGGAGGATTAAAAACCAAAATGCCGCCTGTTACAATGGCCCCTGCAACTGCTGCAGCCACCGCGTATTTTACCCAGGTTCTTGATTTGCGAAAGGGAATGACTTTTGCCTGCTGTTTTGGTCCTTTTATACGCTTCATTATCTTTTCGGACAATTCCTGAAAATAACCCTGTGGGACTTCATATAATTGCTTATCCTTCAGACTGGCCATCAGGGGTGATACGCCGTCCATTATTTTGTCTGCTGTTTTGTCTGCAAAATCTGCAAAATAACCGGCGGGTATGCTGAAAGGCATCTTCTTATCCATCCTGCTTAATACCGGGGATAGAATTTTCAGTTCCTTAGCAGCAGAATCTGCCTCCTCTGCATTTATCCGGGTCATCATTTTTTCTGCGAAAGTTTCAAAATAGCCGCCTGGAAGACTGTAGGGAACCTGTTTACCGGTCTGGCCCGCCAGGCGGGCAGAATCCGGCTGTTCAGCCCTGATCCGCAGGACCACCCTGTCTGCCAGCTGGTTAAAATAACCGGGGGGGACCTCAAAGAGGTCGTTTTTTCGAGGAATCCCGGCCAGAAGCGGGCTGATCCCTTTTAGTTCATTCAATATGTCTATACTGCTTTCCATGTCATATTATCAGACCAATTTTGTTAATGAAAGTTTAATGATTTAGGATGAATTCTTCAATTTTCTTTACTGCATGATGGTAGGAGGCCTTCAGGGCCCCCTCCGATGTTTCCAAAACTCTGCTCATTTCTTCATAAGGCATTTCGTCATAATATCTTAGGTTAAACACAAGCCTCNNTTAGCGCAAACCAAATACAACTCTTTGTTTATCAGGTAGTTGCTGGATTGCCAGTTGCAATTTCCATTCTAACTTATTGGCATCGAAGTGCTTATCTGCCATGATCTTATTACTCAGGTTGCTTTCAATATCGCTTAAGGAAACCGCAGACCTTTTTTTCCGCTGTTCAAGAAAGGTCAGGCATTCATTGGTAGCGACCCGGTAAAGCCAGGTGTATAACTGGGAATCTTCCCTAAAATTTTCAAGGCCGTTCCATACCCGGATGAAGACATTTTGTAAGACATCATTCGCATCTTCATGTTCGATAACCATCCTGCGGACATGCCAATAGAGCTTTTCCTGGTACTTTTTGATAAGCTCAGTAAAAGCTTTTTCTTTTGTCTCTGGGTCACGGAATAGGGTTAGCAATTCTGAATCATGGGTGGTGACCGCCATAAGGTTAGCCATTTATGTAGGAGAATCCGAATTTTGATTGTTTATAAGGTCCAAGGTTTAATTCTTCGGGGTTAATTTCCCTGTAACTTATCGCGAAATATTGTTTTTTCACATTTCTTTCGCAGGTCTCCCTGAGGGTACGGGGTTAAACGAAATACTTCCGGTTCGTACATTCCATCCATGTTGACCTAAGGGTTGAAAAGTTTTTGTCCAGCAAGAAGAGGGAACCGGTTCAATCCCTGCTCAAAACGCCAAAGCCTAACGAAAGAAAACCGGATGGCTGTTTCCGCTGGCAAAGTAAATCATTAATTCAGTTCTGAAAATTTTCCATTGTAAAACTTTTCATCCACTTTTAATTTTTGCTCCCATTTCCATGCGGTGGCCATCATTTGTTCAAGGGAATAGTGGGGTTGCCAGCCCAGTTTTTTTTTCGCCAGGTCGTAGTTGGCATATATTGCCACCACGTCGCCAGGGCGCCTGGGGCCTATCGAATAATTTAATTTTAAGTTACTTATTTTTTCAAATGCATGGATGGCCTCCAGTACAGTTACCCCATTGCCGGTTCCCAGGTTAAATACCTCGCATTTCATGGGACCCTGCTGATTCAAAAGAAATTGTATGCCAAGTGTGTGGGCATGCGCGATATCGCATACATGAACATAGTCACGTATGCAGGATCCGTCCCTTGTCGGGTAGTCATCGCCGTGCACTTCCATTTTGGGTAGTTTGCCGATGGCCGTTTGGGTGATGACAGGTACCAGGTTGGAGGGTGTGCTGATGGGAAGTTCACCAATAAGTGAACTCGGATGAGCGCCGACAGGATTAAAATATCTAAGCAGAATGCATTTGGTAGAAACTGCTTTAGAAAATTCATTAATGATCTGTTCTCCCATCTGCTTGGTATAACCATAGGGAGATTCGGCCGGTTTAGGGGGTGTACGCTCCGTTACTGGAATCTCTGCAGGATTTCCGTATACAGTGCAGGAAGAGGAAAAAACAAAATGGGGGATCTTAAATTCTTCCACACTTTTCAGCAGGTTGATAAGCGAGAGAAGGTTGTTCTCAAAATAAAGCAGGGGCCGCTGCACGGATTCTCCCACCGATTTATAAGCTGCGAAATGGATGATTCCCGACAGGTCCGGGTTTTCCTGGAAGATGGCAAAAGTGTCGTCGAAGTTGCACAGGTCTACCTTATAATTCTTTATTTTTTTGCCCGTTATTTTCTCCACACCTTCCAAAATCCTGGGGTTGGAACGCGAATTGTTATCCACCGAAATTACATCAAACCCATTTTCGACCAGATCGACAATTGTATGAGAACCGATATAACCGCATCCGCCTGTGACTAGAATTTTTTTCATCCCCATAAAATTATAGAATATGCACTTATCTCCCTACTATCAATGAACCGGGAAGCTAAAAAAAATTTGATTTCTGGCGCCTCACTCCTTAATCATTTTAATCAGGTATTCCCCATATCCGCTTTTGAGCAAGGGTTGTGCCATTGTCTCCACCTGTTC
>PLCH01000463.1 GCA_003135585.1 Chitinophagaceae bacterium | reverse complement strand
TCTGCTGATAAAACCCTTGCGGTAAGCAATCTCTTCAATGCAGGCGATTTTGATTCCCTGGCGCTGTTCAATTACCTGTACAAAAAGAGAAGCCTGCATCAGGGAATCAAATGTGCCGGTATCTAGCCATGCAGTCCCCTTGTCCATGATGGATACTTTCAATTTGGTCTTATTGAGGTAAGCCCTGTTTATGTCAGTGATTTCGTATTCCCCCCTGGAACTGGGTTGCAGGCTTTTTGCAATGCCTACCACCTCGTTATCATAAAAATATAAACCCGGCACTGCGTAACTGCTTTTAGGCCGGGCGGGTTTTTCTTCGATGGAAACAGCGTTCATATTTTTATCAAATTCAACCACCCCGTAACGTTGCGGGTCACTAACGCGATAGGCATATACAATGCCACCTTCAGGATCTGTATTTTTTTGGAACAGCTCACCCAGACCCGATCCGTAAAAAATATTATCTCCCAATACAAGTGCCACTTTATCCATTCCTATAAATTTTTCGCCGATGACGAAAGCCTGCGCCAATCCATTTGGTTTGGCCTGTTCCGCATAGGAGAATTTCAAACCCAGCTGCGAACCGGTTCCAAATAATTTCTGAAATAAAGGAAGATCATGCGGTGTGGAAATGATCAGAATTTCCTGAATGCCAGCCAGCATGAGGGTGGATAATGGATAATAGATCATGGGTTTGTCATAAACAGGCATCATTTGCTTGCTGATGGCATAGGTTATGGGGTGAAGGCGTGTACCGGAACCGCCTGCTAATATGATTCCCTTCATTGACGGGTCTATTTTTATCGCAGGCAAAGTAATAAAGATTAGCCGAATAAAAGGCAACGCCCAAGCGGGGACTGCGATATTCCTAAAAAAAATTATTTGAATAATTGGAAAATAAAGTATACCAGTGAAGCCAGTAAAGCGCTCACCGGGATGGTAAGGATCCATGCCCAGAGCAAATTAATGGTAACGCCCCAGCGTACGGCTGATAATCGTTTGGTAGCCCCCACGCCTATAATGGAACCGGTGATGGTATGCGTGGTGCTCACGGGGATGCCTAATTTTTCCGTCAGGAACAAGGTGAGTGCACCGGCTGTTTCCGCGCACACGCCTTCCAGAGGAGTCACCTTTGTAATACGGGTTCCCATTGTCTTGACAATGCGCCAGCCGCCGCTCATCGTACCCACTGCTATTGCTGTAAAGCATGCGAAGGGAACCCAATTGGGAACATTTTTTATATTGTCCAGGTTTCCATTGGCGACCATGGCAGCGGCAATGATCCCGAGGACTTTTTGTGCGTCATTGCCTCCGTGGCCCAGACTGAGCAAGGCCGACGAGATCAATTGCAGGCGCCGAAACCATTTGTCTGCCTTATAAGGATTGCTCCTCTTGCAGAGATTGATAATGAGGATGGCAATCAGAAATGCCATAACCATTCCGATCAGCGGAGCAAGAAAAATAAAGCTGAATGTCGGGATAACTTTTGCGTAATTGATCACCACCTTACCATGTTCCATCCATCCCCCGGCATGGGCAAGGGCCGCGCCCATAAAACCCCCCAGCAGCGCATGGGAAGAGCTGGAAGGGATACCGAACCACCAAGTGAGTAAGTTCCAGGCTATCGCTGCAATAAGACCGGAAAAAATAACACCCAGGGTGATAAAATCCTTGTTGACTGAATTGGCAATCGTGTTGCCAATCTTAAATTCACCAATGACATATTTGGATATAAAAAAAGCTGCGAAATTAAACAGGGCCGCCCATATGACTGCCTGGAAAGGAGTCAGCACCTTAGTGGAAACAATGGTAGCGATTGAATTGGCGGCATCGTGAAATCCATTGATATAGTCGAATACAAGGGCAAGTATAATAATGATCACCAGGAAACTCATAAGGAATAAATGGCAAATCCTGTAAGGGGATTATGCGTATTTAATAATGATGGATTCTATTACATTGGCGGCATCTTCACATTTATCAGTCACGATTTCCATGACCTGGTAAATCTCCCTTTTCTTAATCACCTCCTTTGCGTCGGGCTCCGTCTCGAACAGGCGGTCGATGCTCATGTCAAAAATATCATCGGCCTGGTTTTCTATGCTGTTCACTTTTACCAGTGCGTCTGTTATCTTTCGCATGTCACGCATATTGCGCAATTCCTTTACGGCATTTTGGATTTGCTCGGATGCCTGCAGGATCAGGTCTGCCATTTTCTGAATACCCGTATCATTTGGATTCACTTTATAAAAATTGATCTTTTTGGCAGAGGCAAAAATATAATCACAAATATCATCCAGGGACGACGCCAGATAGTGTATATCCTCCCGGTCGAAGGGTGTGATAAAATTTCTTCCCAATTCGGTGAAAATCTTATGGGTAAGTTCATCGTTTACATGTTCCTGATCCTCGATTTGCGAAATCAGAGAAGCCCTTTTGTCAAAATCGGGTTCAGTAGTTACATCTTTCATCAGTTTCCCCATTCTTGCAACCCCATCGGCCACCTCCTCAAATAAGGTATAGAAAACCCTATCCCTGGGCATAAAAATCTTCATGATCGAGTTAAAAGACATTCACAAAAAATTTGGGTAAAAATAGAATAATACTTCAGATTAACATGTAATTAATAAGATCCCAATCCGGCATGACGGATTAATTTTTACCNNGGACATGGGTGATATTTGCCCGCAAGGTTTTCTGGTCAATAGCTCCCATCCTGACCGGGTACAGGCCGAATATGGCCGACCTCACATCTTAGTTTCTTCTGTTCAGGATGCACCTCCCGGCAGAACCGTCTCCAAGGAAAAAAGGCATAAAAAATCATTAAAAGTGGATATGCTAATTCCGGTTCTTTCGGTTGCTTCGCTAAAAAATATCCTTTGGAAGGTTTGCAGTACCTTTCCCATTTCTGTAAAGATTCTTAAAAAGGAAGGGTTTGGTTTGTTTTTAAGAGGCCCTCCCTGCGGGTTTGAAAATAATTAATCCTGTATTATTTTATATTAGTAATTAATTCGAAAAACATGTTCGTTTTTAATAAAAAGACGATCGGCCTGTTAGTCTGTTTATACATGATAACCATGGCTGTTCGCGTATCCGCACAAACAAAAAACTCATTTACGCTTTCAAATCTTATTGATTCGGCGCAACATTATCTTCCTTACCTGCTTCAGCAGAAAGCCCTGGTCAATGCAGCAAAAGCAGGAATTACGGATGCCCGGCATACGTTTTTACCCAAGTCCCTTTTGGCAGATGAGCTATCGCTGGGTTCGGATAATGGCATTCCTGGTTCTTATTTATCGTTTGGAATTATACCTTCCGTTTCCAGCGGAGTTAGAAACGCGAATGATTATCAGGCTGCCTCCGGCAACNNATCCACAACGAATATGAGCTCGTTAATTTTGGATTAAAAAAAGCACTGGTAAGGCAGGCAGAATCAAATGCGGCTCTTAGCCAGGCTGATCTGGATAAAGAGATCTATTTATTGAAGTGGGAGGTTGGTAAATTGTATTTTGAAATATTGAAAAATCAATACCAGCTTGCCATCGACAGGCAAAATGTCAACCGGTACGAAAACATTTATAAGGTAATACAAGCAATCACCCTGAACGGTATAAGAGCCGGAGCGGATTCCTCTTTGGCTATGGCTGAGCTTTCAAAAACCCGGGCGGTGTACAATCGAACATTGGGAGAGGTTAGCCAGTTAAGGCAGGAATTATCTTATTTGACCGGAATTTCACTCTCAATGATCCAGATTGATACTCTTGAAGAACAGAACAGGGCTCCCATATCCGGTCTGCTGAACAATCCCACAGACTCTTTAAACAATCCGTTAACCGATTATTTTGTAAAACAGCGATCCCTTTTTCTTTCAACGGAAGAGCTTGTAAAGAAAAGCTACCTGCCTAAAATATTGTTAACGGGAAGCGCATGGGGGCGGGGTTCCAGCATTGATTACAACGCAAATTATAAAACATTTGCCTCGGGTTTGGGGTACCAGCGGTTTAATTATATGGCGGGTGTAACATTTGTATATGATCTGTTTAACGGAGTACACAAAAGAGATAAGCTTGCCATTAGTCGCAACAATACCCTGGCTAGTGAATATGAATTACAGCAACAGGAAATTTCTTTAATCAACGAAGGCAAACAGGCCGAGGAAGCCATACGGACCGCCGAAGCGAATCTGGAGGAAGTTCCCGTCCAGATAAGAGCTGCGCAGGATACCTACGAGCAGAAGACCGCACAATACAGGGCCGGTATCATCAATCTGATCGACCTTACCAATGCCTCTTTCATTTTGTACCGATCCCAATCGGATTATGTACAAACCCNNATGGTACGCACTGCTTTAAAAAGGCCTATCACCATCCTGGTACTTTTTATGGGTCTTCTATTGTTTTCCATTATGGCCATAAGATCCCTCCCCATTGATATTTTTCCCAAGCTCAATCTCCCCACGATTTATGTCATTGAACAATATGGCGGCATGTCACCAAAACAGATGGAAGGTTTTTTCGCAACCCGCATGCAGGACCAGTTTTTATACATCAACGGGATAAAAAATATAGAAAGCAGGAATATACAGGGTCTAGCCCTGATTAAACTTACTTTTTATGAAAATACAAATATGGCGGAAGCCTCAGCCCAGGTGGCCTTACAGGTAAGCAGGACCATGGCCTTTTTTCCTCCCGGAGCTTTGCCCCCCCAAGTGATCCGGTTTGATGCCTCTTCCTTGCCGGTTGGTGAGCTTGTTTTCACCAGTAAAACAAGATCGCTCAAGGATATATTTGACCTTGCCCTGACAAGAGTAAGACCCATGTTTGCCACTGTGCCAGGGATGTCATCGGCACCCCCCTTTGGTTCCAATCTCAGGACAGTCGTAATCAATATTGATCCACAAAGGCTAAGGGTTTTGAACATGTCACCCGATGAAGTGGTAGGGGCCATTACACGAAACAACACCATTACCCCTTCCGGGAATCTGCGGATGGATAGCACTATGTATTTAGTTTCACTCAATTCTTTGGAAGACAGGGTAGAACAATTTGAAGACATACCTGTAAAGAGCAATGGTGCCAATACTGTTTTTGTCAGAGACATTGCCACCGTTTCGGATGCTGCCGATATTACGGTAGGATACGCACTGGTAAATGGCAAACGTTCCGTTTATATTCCTGTCGTAAAAACGGCAGATGCCTCCACCTGGGATGTGGTGCAGGGACTCAAACAAAGAATTCCGGAGATGCAGTCACTGTTACCTGAGGATATGCAGATCAGTTATGAGTTTGACCAATCAATATTTGTGATCAATGCGGTAAAAAGTCTGATGACAGAAGGAATACTGGGTGCAATCCTGACCGGCCTGATGGTTTTGTTGTTTCTGCGAGACTGGCGCAGCAGCATCGTGGTTATCATTACCATTCCGGTCTCCGTGCTGGGTAGTCTGTTCTTTTTGAACCTGGCTGGGCAAACGATTAACATTATGACCCTAAGTGGCCTGGCTCTTGCGATTGGAATCCTTGTCGACCAGGCAACGGTCACGATCGAAAATATACACCAGCATTTGGAAATGGGAAAAAATAAACAGCAGGCGATTCTGGATGCCTGTTCTGAAATTTCCTTCCCGCTGGTGCTCATACTATTATGTATACTCGCAGTTTTTGCTCCTTCTTTTGTTATGAGCGGTGTGCCTAAAGCGATGTTCCTTCCATTATCTTTATCCATTGCATTTGCCATGATTGTTTCTTTTTTTGCAGCGCAAACCCTGGTGCCAGTAATAGCCAACTGGTTGTTGAATGAAGAAAAATTTCAATACCAGCATCACAAATACCATGCGCACGCCGGTCTTGCGCTTGATGAGCAGGAAGTGGCGGAGGTCAACGAACATCACCGGCAGGATAGCGAGCACAGGGAGGAGAACGGTTTTTTTGCGAGGCTGAAAATTGGGCTTACGAAAAGACTGCAGAAATGGATGCCAAAAAGACAACTCATTGTAATGCTATACTTTCTGATTACTTTTATTGCTGCGGGCTTTTGTTTTGTCGTCATAGGAAAAGATCTGTTACCCAAAACCAATAGCGGGCAGTTACAGCTGCGCATCCGGGAACCGGATGGAACAAGACTGGAAGTGACCGAGAGGTCGGTTAAAGAAATATTGGGGATAATTGGCTCCACGGTGAATGGAAACGTGGCCATTAGTTCCGCTTATGTGGGGTTGATTCCTAGCAATATAGGAACCAGTAACCTTTACATTTTCACCAGCGGGACTCAGGAGGCCGTGATTCAGATCAATTTGAATGAGAAGTATGCAGTGAAAATGGACGATCTGAAAGAAACAATCCGCAGGAATATTAAGGAAAAATTTCCCCGTATAAATCTCTCTTTTGAACCGATTGAATTGACAGAAAAGATAATGGCGCAGGGTGCTTCCACACCCATTGAAGTAAGGGTGGCCGGTAAGGATATGGCTGATATAAAAAGCTATGCTACAAGGCTGCTCGGAAAATTAAAAGCAGTATCCTTTCTTAGGGACGTTCAGATATCCCAGCCCCTTAATTTCCCCACGGTCAATATTTCTATTGACCGTGAGAAACTCGCGCAAATGGGTTTATCCCTTGAGACAGTGGCAAAGAGCATAACAGATGCAACTTCTTCAAGCAGGTATACCGATAAAAATCTTTGGCTGGATGACAAGACCAATTATACCTACCAGACCCAGGTTCAGATTCCGGAATATATCATGAATTCGTTTGAGCAATTGCAATCTATTCCATTGATTAAAGGGGCCATGAGACCGGTGTTATCAGACGTTGCCAATATTTCCATTGACAGCCTGCCGGGTGAATATGACCGCTCTGGCCCAAGAAGATTCGTGACTGTCAGTGCAAATATTTATAAAACGGATTTGGGAACCGCCACCAAAACAATTGAAAAGACCATTCGTGACTTGGGCACACCGCCAACGGGCCTTGTGCCGGAAATAAAAGGAATGTCTTCACTGCTAATAGAAACGCTCAGCTCGCTGCAAAGCGGTCTACTCGCGGCCATCATAGTCATCCTGTTACTTCTTGCAGCCAATTACCAGTCTTTCGGCGTATCTCTTTCCGTTTTGGCCACGGTCCCTGCGGTTTTGCTCGGCGCCTTGTTATTACTTTTGGCCACGGGCGCGACCCTGAACCTGCAATCCTATATGGGCATAATCATGTCAACAGGCGTATCAGTTGCCAATGCCATTTTAATAGTTACCAACGCAGAGAAATTACGAATCGAATATAAGGACCCTTTTAAGGCGGCAATTATCAGTGCCAGCATAAGGATGCGTCCCATTCTCATGACTAGCCTGGCAATGATTGCAGGGATGGTACCTATGGCGATTGGACTTGGGGAAGCAGGCGATCAGTCCGCTCCTCTTGGACGTGCCGTAATCGGCGGTCTGGCCGCCTCCACTTTTGCAGCCTTATTCATCGTACCTCTTGTTTATGCCTGGATCCAACAAAAACAATCATTTGAATCAGTTTCCTTATTACCTGAAGACTCAAAATAAAAAATTATGCGAATAAAATCTTCTGTGATCATTCTTTGTGCAATCATGCTGATAGTTTCCTGCTCAGACAAAAAAGATCCGGACAATAAGACATCATATAATGCCAAGATTCATTCCTATCAATTTGCAAAAGTCGAAAAAGGAGGTGTTGCTGAACAGAGAAAACTTCCTGCACAACTGGCTGCCTTTGAAGAGGTAAGTATCTTTCCGAAAGTTAACGGGTATGTAAAATCGGTTTTGGTTGATATAGGTTCTGCAGTAAGAAAAGGCCAGCTTTTGATGGAATTAGAGGCGCCTGAATTGGAGCAGGCTTCCCTGCAGGCGAGAGAAAGATTTGCCCGTTCAAAATCAGATTTTGTCATAGACAGGGAAAACTATGAGAGGTTAAAACAGGCTTCCTTGACAGCCGGTGCCATCTCCCCCCAGGACTTGGCATCCGCCAAAGCGAAAATGGAGGCTGACAGTGCTTTGAGCAATGCTGAGAAAGCCAACTGGCAAATGCAGGAAACCATGCGATCTTATTTGAAGGTGACCGCCCCCTTTGCAGGAGTAATCACCGAAAGAAATACACACCCTGGCGCCCTGGTAAGCGCAGAGGCAAAAGACAGTAAACCCATGCTTGAATTGAAACAAACCGCTCATCTTCGTTTACAGATAGACGTTCCCGAAGGGATGGCAGCAGGTTTAAAGGAAAAGGGAGTCCTTACCTTTTACCTAAGCGCTTTTCCGGGTAAAAAAATGACAGGATGGATAAGCCGGAAATCAATGAACATTACTGTGCAATACCGCACAGAAAGGGTGGAAATTGATGTATACAATACCAATGGACTTCTGGCCCCAGGGATGTACGCCGATGTATTGTTAAATGCACCGGGAAACCCGAATGCATTCACGGTACCTACTTCTGCCGTAATCACTTCCACAGAAAGAAAGTATGTATGGGTGATAAGAAATGGAAAAGCCCAAAGAGTCGACGTTTCTACCGGGAATCAGACAAGCGGAAAGGTCGAAGCATTCGGACAACTTCAGGCGGGCGAAGAAATCGTTGTTAATGCCGATGATGAAATCAAGGAAGGGTCTGCCCTTCAATGAAAAAGCAACAAGAATCCGTAGATTGGAAATTCATCTTGTTGCTGTCTTGGAATGGCGTAAACTGAAGTTTGCCTGCCCATGTTTATATCAAAGTCACTTTTTTATTTGATAGGATATTGACGGACAATATCAGGGAAACAATGCAGATCAGGGTAAGCAGCGCCGAAGCATCATACTGGGCTTTCAGGAAAAGATTACAGCTTACAATACTGGTTGTTACTATAAGAACCAGCATGGAGAGTGTTAATAAAGTTTTCATTTTTTTCGGTTTAATTGATTTGATTAAATTACATTATCCTATATATAGACTGGTAGACAAAAGGAAGTTTAAATGGGCGTATAATGAAGATTGTTATCGTTTTGTTAGAAAACCCCCGGTAAGGCCCTTCTTATTGCAAATGCGAGCACTGACAACATGGAAACCGGCACCGCATATACATTCCCATAAAAAATTCAATGAATATGCCCTGGAATTTCTCCCGATATTTTTAGCCGTCGGCGCGGGTTTTTTTGCTGAAAAAATGCTGGAAAACCAGGGTCACCATGAAAGGAAAAGGGATACATAGCAAGCTTTATCAAGAACCAGGAGGATGATACTTCGCGAATGCGGGAAGTCCTGGAATTCAATACCCTGCAACGTCTATGTCCTTTCTATAACACAGCGTTCGGATATCCGACATTCCTGACTATCAAATCTATACAAGATTTTTCATTACCTGGTTTATCTGGGCTAAATTGAATCCGCTTTTCAAATTGTCATCGAAGCCATTACCAATGCAGTCATGTCGCTCCAAAACATGCTACCACCCCTATCTTTTGGTTGCCTTTCATCTAAACTGTTTGCCTGACAATATGTTACAAATTATACCACGGTCAACTAGGTTTGACTGGGATAAAAGGGATTTACAAAACACCTTCGGTTATGATGCTCCTTTTCAAGAATTACACGCTGACCTGACTGAATTCAAAACTGAAGATCAACAGAAAGCCTATATCTACCTGGTGCAAGATAACTATTCCAGAGCCATACTCGGATATCAGGTATCGCTTGAACGAAGAGCATGCCATACGTTTGAAAACCTGTCAAAAGTAAAAGCAGAATATCTGGTGCCGGCAAATATCAGTGAATGCATGCTTTTAACAGATGATGGTTCAGAGAATTATGGAGAAGTGATACAATGGATCACCGGAAGTGATGCACCCAAAATCCGCCATGTTATCGCTCAGGTGGATATCCATTACAGCAATTCAATGATAGAGGCTGCCAACAAGCAATTAAAATACAGGTTTCTCTATCATCAAAAGATAAATAACTTTTCCAACCTGGAGAATTATCTCAGCAAAGCCATATTAGATCTTAATCATCGTCCTCATGGTGTCTTAAAGGGACTAAGTCCCATGGAAGTCCTTCAAGGAAAAACCTACAATAAAGAGAACCAAAATAATCTACTATCACTCTCAGTACAAAGAAGAATCAGCGAAAATCAACAATTGAAATGCTGTATGGGTAGTTTTTAAAGAAAGGAATTCCTTTTTAAAAAATCAACTACGATATTCATTGGCCATTAAAGAATAAAGGAAACACTAAATGTGAAAGACCGCCATTTCTCACTTATGCCGGATATCCGGACATTCTGCCGTAGAAAGCTCATGGAGGTTGCAGTGTCCCAGACTGAATTCAGGTATTCAAATGCATCTTTGGAGGAATTGATGGTAGGTTTGTCTCGAATGAGTGGGCACTTATATGCAACCTTGCTGTGAAAGTCTGTCCATGGACCTCGGAGGGGTTGTAGGAATTGTTTTCGCGGAGTTGTCATACAGGTTTTTTTAAACAGCTCATCACTGTCTAAAAAAACTAATATGTCGAAAACGTTTTACAGCATATTAATTGCTGCCCTCATCTTAATAAGCTTGGAATTTTGATAGGTTTTGAAAACATTGGCTGTTGTCGGATGGCCCAATATTTTTGCAACTGTTTGAAGTGGAACGCCTAAATCCTGCAACAATATTGAACAAGTATGGCGCAAACTATGCCAAGTAATTTCCTTTTGAATTCCAACATTTTTAACCCAATTTCTTAGAGTGCGCATCGCTGGAATTTGTTGGGGAAGTTTGAATACAAGTCCGGCTCCACGTTTTCCTAAAGTTTCAGCTACAGCTCTGTGAAGTGGAATTTCAACAAGTTCATCTGTTTTTGATTGCTTCAGTTTAATAACATTTTCACAGGTAATGTCTTCCCATTTCAGTTTTGAAACATCACACCACCTTAAGCCAGTATAAATGGAAACAATTGCTGCGCGCTTTACTTCTGGATTACGACAATCTGCTTTCAATAATATTTCCACTACTTCCTTTTCCAAAGTATCTTTTCTTCCACATTTGTATCTTTTGCATCTTATGTACTGTGCCGGATGGTGGTCAAATAATCTGTCCTCATGAGCTTCGCTTAATATTTTTTTGAAACCTCCAAAGTAATGTCCCGGAGTTACACCTGTTAGATTTGCCATCAGATAATCCTGGAACTTTAAGCAAAATTTTTTGTCAATTTTTTCAAATTCAATGAAATTCGGATTTCTTTTTTCTTCCACCAGAAATTGTTTAAACTTCTTTAAAGTGAAATGTGAGGCTCTGGAACTTTTTTCTTTCAAGTATTTTTCAAAATACTGGATAAAATTGTTTTTACTTTTTACACGAATATTTTCATTTTCCGGCTGTTTCCCTTTTTTGAAGTTGGAAATTGCTAAATCCAATTCCTTCATTACTTTTCTGTTGTGTTCCAATTGTGATTCATCTTTTGGTTCCCGCCATGAAAACATTCCAGTTGCCGTCCTTTTGCCCTTAGTGGTTCCTTCAAATAGAATCCACCGGAGTTTTGACCCACCCCTTGTGGGTCGCGCTTTTTTAATGATGTCCATAATATATGTGAGTGGGTTTTTGAGGCATTATAAATGCCTTCCGCTTATGGTAAAATTTTAGCGTTTTTCAGCTACCAAATTCTACCAAAATCAACCAAAAACCACAGTGGGCAAAAAGCAAACCTCTATAAACATTTGGTTATTATGTGATT
>PLCH01000472.1 GCA_003135585.1 Chitinophagaceae bacterium | reverse complement strand
ATTTTTGAATCCGTAGTGCCGTTTAACTCGAACCTGCCTCCCAAGCCTTTACCTTTAAATTGGGGTATACTGTCATTCGCTTTGGTTTCAGCATGATTTTGAATAACGGCCTCCTGGGCATTATAATCAATCAGTTTATAATGATTGGTGACAGTAGCTTTCATCAGGGGAGAAATCAGGGAGGTTTTTTCCCACTCCTGGTTCAATTTCACTTTTTCATCTGGGAAAATTCCCATAATCATTTCCAGGCCGCCTTTCATATTCAATAATCCAGATGCCTGTTTCAGTTGACCTAAGACCTTTGTTTTTTTCGCTTCCGTTATTCCGGGGAAATCATTGAGCAGATTCGAAAACAAAGAATCGAGGCCCTTTATTTCCTTAATTTTCCCATTGGACTGGATGGTCAGTCCAAATGATTGTTTTGTCATTTTTTTCAGAACAGCGGATAAAATATCGTTTTGATCCCCGGCTCTGTCAGAACCAAATGTCAAATCACCGTTGGGTGTTTTTACAATCATTCCGATCTGGTCAAAAGCAGCTGACAATTCATAGTAGGGCTCGGTTTTATCTACAACTGTATACCTTACAATTGTGGTAATTGTGGTATTGATGGTCATTGGATGACCATTTGCTTCCCGGTGAATGGTCATTGTCTGATTTGTGTGGTGATAATAGGTTTTACCTTTTTCCAGGTTTAAGCCAAGGTGGTACTGTCCATAAACAACGTTGGCGCTAAGGAAAATGAACAAAAGAATGTATTTCATGGCATAAGTTTGCATGTAAAATTAAATTCTTTAGGTTAAATGTATGCCTGATCAGACAAATAAAACTGTATCCCCCCTGATGGTAGTCATCGCGTTTGCCATTGTCTACCTGGTTTGGGGTTCTACCTACTTTTTTATCCGTATGGCCATTCAACATTTCCCCCCATTTTTAATGGCGGCTCTTAGGTTTACAACCGCAGGGTTAATATTGTCAGGCTGGTGTTTATTGAGGGGTGAACGTTTGTTTGTATTAAAACAAATAAAGCCAGCAATTGTTGGCGGCCTTCTTTTACTTTTTTCGGGCAATGGAACAGTTGCCTGGGCAGAACAATACCTGTCAAGTTCCCTGGCGGCGGTACTGCTTGCCTCGGTTCCTATCTGGTTTGTCGTGTTGGACAAAAGAAACAGGAAGGAAAATTTTGCGAACAGGGAAACGGTGATAGGGTTGTTAATTGGTTTTTTCGGGGTCATTTTATTGTTCGGTGAGAATGCAGTTCATTCGATTTCTTATGCCGGGAACAAATGGCAGTTGATTTCTATGGGTATTCTTGTCATAGGATCTATTTCCTGGGCGGCGGGTTCACTATACGCTAAATATAAATCCACAGGCGATTCGGGTTCTGTGAACGCTTCCTGGCAAATGCTGGCAGCGGGAGCAGCCTTCACACCCCTTAGTTGGGCAAGCGGTGAATGGAAAAATTTCCATTGGCATGATATTCCCTCTTCTTCCTGGCTGGCCCTTTTATATCTGATTACCATGGGTTCCCTGGTGGGTTATAGTGCTTATATATGGTTACTGAAGGTGAGACGGCCAACGCAGGTAAGCACCCATGCATATGTCAATCCAGTAGTGGCGGTTCTTTTAGGGGTCTTTCTGGGTAGCGAAAAAGTGTCAATGATCCAGATTTTCGGCTTGGCAATAATATTAACCAGCGTTCTTCTCCTGAATCTCGCTAAATACAGGAAAGAACGGCAGGCCTCCCTGCATTCTCCGGCTAAAGCCAATTAATATTTACTTTCAGCCTAAAATCGACTGGGATAATAGCAGTGCCTAGGTTCTTTGAATGGATGGAATCCCTGCCATTTTTGTACCACTTTTTACTTTTTATTTTACGATTTTTTTGTAGTTGATTTGGTAATTTCATTTCAACTAAAGTTTCAAAATGCAAATAGATGCGCTAGCTCATATGGATAGGTTGCGTGAAATTGCATTTTCTTTTCCTGGCATTACAGAAGCCTCCTGCTACGGAACACCTGCCTTTTACGTAAACAAGAAATTGCTGGCCAGGTTAAAGGAAGATGGGTTATCTCTAGTTATTTACACAGGGGACCGGGAAGCATTGATAGATTCAGAGCCGGCTATTTATTTTGTGACTGATCACTACCGGAATTATCCGATGATGCTGGTGAGGCTGGGAGCAGCCACGCAAAAACAACTCAGGGACCTTTTTCAATCTGCCTGGCAGGCAAGAGCCAGCAAAAAATTGCTAAAAGATTATGAAAAGAGGAAGGATCAGTAAGTTTTGAAATTCTAGATTTTGTCCGGTCTTGCTAGGAATTGGAACCAAACCTTTACTGGGTAAGGATACAACAAGAAATTATTAAAGCAGGTTCTAATTACTTGCTTTCAAACTGGTTGTCGCAGTTTCCCCCATCCGGTCTGAGCACAATAAAAGAAAGTAAGGGGAATCAGGCAATATTATTCTTCCGGGTGAGTTCTAAAGATGTAAAAAAATAATTCCTACCCTACCAAGCTTGTGCTTTTATGGACACAAAATTGGAGTAAGGAGTAAAT
>PLCH01000492.1:1079-4010 GCA_003135585.1 Chitinophagaceae bacterium | reverse complement strand
CCTCTGTGCCTTTGCATTATTGAGCGATATAGTGGCGCGCTGGTAATCCGTCTTGTCGACAATTCCCCCTTTATATTGATTATACGCATCTTTCAAGCTTCGTTCAAGCAACACGATATCCTCGTTTACCAGTTCGATTTGTTTTCTTGAGAGCAACACATCATAAAATGCTTTGCTTACATTGGCTACCNNTGACTGCGCACATCTTTTGCGGTGTTTCTTGCAATCAGGACATCCCTGTTAAAAATTGTTTGGGTCAAAGCAAATTGTGCAGCGGAAGTATTATAGGTACTGATTTTGATAAGCTGGTCTCCAAATTTGGTAATGGGCAACTGAAAATTATCCTGGTAATTGGCGGTCAGATTCAACTGGGGATACCAGTCAGAAAGCTGGCTTTTGATTTCCCGGTCTATTATCTGTTCATCAATCCTGGATTGCCGCAGCGAGGGATGGTGATTTAATGCATATTGGATACAGTTAGGCAAACTCGCCAATATCAAAAGTGAATCCGCCCTTGTCTGAGAATATAAAGGTTGGGAAGACATCCATATAAGAATAATGGACAACAAACAAAATAATTTGTTCATAAGTATAATAATTCTATTAGCAAATATGTCCTTCAAAAGAATAGAATGACACTATTGGGTGAAACTTATGCAGGCTATCGTTTCGATTAGCGATTCGGTCCGGTGATCTTCCTCTCCAAGGAAAGGCAAAATTAACGGTTATANNCCTTCTCGGTTAAGAGCTAAGCGGGCCCTTTGTTTCCACAAAATGGGGTATCAAGATAAAAAAGAAATTGCAGACCTTAGTCATCGACACAGGATTATCTTTGCTGCAAAATTCCAAAAATATGCCGGTCCATACTATTTTAGGTGCGGGTGGGGTAATAGCAGATAGCCTGGCTGCCGATTTGATTAGCAATAATGAAAAACCAAGATTGGTATCGCGCCTTCCCAGGGAAAAGCAGGGAGCTGAATTAATTGCGGCAGATATAACCTATTTGAGTCAAACTATCCAGGCAATAAAGGACTCTTCCATCGTTTACTTATGTATTGGTTTGAAATATGATTTTGCGGTTTGGAGGAAACAATGGCCTCGAATCATGAACAATGTTATCACCGCTTGTGGCCAAACCGGGGCCAGGCTGATATTTTTCGACAACGTCTACATGTATGGAAAAGTAGATGGCCCGATGACGGAGGAAACTCCTTATAATCCCTGCAGTAAAAAGGGGGATCTACGTGCCAGAATAGCCACGCAACTTATGAGTGAAGTCAGAAAAGGGAATATCACCGCTTCGATTGCACGCGCGGCTGATTTTTACGGACCCGGCGCAAATAAAACCGGCGTTGCCAATATGCTGGTGTTTGCCAACCTCTCGAAAAATAAAAAAGCACAATGGCTTGTAAACGCCGGAGTAAAACATTCCTTCACTTTTACCACGGATGCTGCCCGGGCTCTTTACGTTTTGGCTAAAGATGAAAATTCATGGAACCAGGTTTGGCATTTGCCTACTGCCAGCAATCCATTGACGGGAAAGGAATTTATTACCCTGGCAGCAGAAGCCCTGGGCGCAGAACCTAACTGCACAGTGCTAAGTAAGTGGATGCTTCGCCTCGCAGGTTTATTTAATAAAACCATTGCCGAATCTTATGAAATGCTTTATCAAAGTGAATTTAACTACCTATTCGACTCCTCCAAATTTGAAAAAGCCTATAATTTTCGTCCTGTCTCTTACCCCGAGGGGATAGCGACCACTGCAAAGGAGTATAAAAGCGGAAAGGTCTGAACAAGCCAAATGGACGTGGATGAAATAAAAGAAAATACCAAGCAACAATTCATTTTAGAAATTGTCTCTAAATACACAGGTAAACCTGAATTGAACTATAAACGGACAACTGCTGTATCAAAATAGGACAGTAAACCCATTCTTTTCAATATAAAAATTTGATTGCTAAGCAGATAAATAATGGGCACATTCTTGGTATAGCTTAAAAGTTCCATTGGTCTCCCATGATTTCGATTTTTAAAAACATTGTGAATGTTTAAAAATTATTTTTCAATCGCCGTCCGGCAATTGCAAAAGCAAAAAATGTATTCCGCAATAAAAATCGGTGGGTTTGCAATAGGCATCGCGGCCTGTCTTTTAATTGGATTGTACATAAGAGATGAATTAAGGTATGACCGTTCTTATCCTGATGCTGATCGCATTTACAGGATCATCGGTGTGTTTAATGACAACGGCAAAATTGAAAAGTGGGTTTCCATGACTCCTCCGACGGCTAAAGTGGTCGAAAAGGATTTTCCAGAAGTGGAGAAAACTGGAAGACTGATGCCATTTGCGCTTTTTTATGGCGCCGGAAGTAATTATGTGTGTCCGGCAGGACAGGAAAAGAGTATTTATGAAGATGGCTTTACCTATGCAGATCAGTCTATTTTGGATATACTTAAGCTTCCGATGGTTTATGGATACAGGGAACGAGCATTGGTCCAACCTAATACGATCGTGATATCGAAAAAGAAAGCGGATAAATATTTCCCGCACCAGGACTGTGTTGGAAAAATAATATTTCTGAATAATGATAAATCCAAGCCTTATAAAATAGGGGCTGTGATGCAGGATTTTCCAACCACCTCTAATTTTCAGTATGATTTCCTATTAACCCTCACGGGTGTTGAGTTTTGGAAGGGAGAGCAAACAGGATGGGGATCTCAAAACTACGAAACTTATATATTGCTTCGGCCCGGTACAAATATGAAAACCTTTGAAAAGAAACTCAGTGCGGATTTGGTTAACAATTACATTGTTCCGGATATGGTCAGGGAGGGGAACAAGGATGTCGAAAAAACTACCAAAAATGCCAAATTCGAATTGCAGTCTATATCTGATGTTCACCTGAAATCATTTAATATTTATGATTACCAAAC
>PLCH01000492.1:0-1045 GCA_003135585.1 Chitinophagaceae bacterium | reverse complement strand
GGCTTAAGAAAAGTAATCGGAGCTTTCCGCAGCGGTCTCGTAATACAATTCCTCACAGAGTCATTTCTTTTTAGTTTTCTTTCATTCCTGTTCGCAATACTGCTGGCGTGGGTATTGCTACCTTTTTTCAATATATTATCGGCCAAATCATTGAAAATCCCCTGGACGGTATGGTGGTTATTTCCCATCATGATTGGTGCCGCAGTTGTAATCGGATTTCTTGCGGGTCTATATCCTTCATTTTACCTTTCATCCTTTAAACCAATCAGCGTACTAAAAGGAAATCTGAGCAGGGGAACCAAAAATTCACTGCTGCGTAACGGATTGGTAGTTTTTCAATTCGCCACTTCTATTATGCTGATAATAAGCACCGTCATTATTTATAGACAAACAAAATTCCTCCTTAATAAAAAACTAGGATATGATAAGGACCAGGTTCTTTTAATTCAGGGAACAAATACCCTCGGAAATGAAGTGAAAAATTTGAAATTGGAATTATTGAAATTACCACAGGTTAAATCTGTATCCATTAGCGACTACATACCTGTATCCGGATCTGGTACAAAAAGAAATGGAAACACCTTTTATAATGAAGGAAAAACAAAAGAAGAAAGCGGGGTCGGCGGCCAGTTTTGGCTAGTAGATGATGACTATATCAAAACCCTCGGTATGAAAATCATAGCGGGCAGAAATTTTTCTTCCCAAATGATTTCCGATTCACAGGCGGTCGTCATTAACCACACATTGGCAAAAAAACTCAACCTGAAAGATCCCGTTGGCAAACGCATTACCAATGGCTGGACACAGCCATTCAATGTGGTAGGTGTGGTAGAGGATTTTAATTTCGAATCTATGCGTGATAGTGCCGGTCCACTTTGCATGCATCTCGGAAACAGTTCTTCGATCGTCTCGGTAAAAATAAATACCGCTGATATAAAAACCTTTGTTCCGGCTATCAGTGCCATATGGAAAACATTTGCTCCGGCCCAACCTATCCGGTATACTTTCCTGGATGAAAGCTTTGCTAACATGTATGCGGATGTGC
>PLCH01000495.1 GCA_003135585.1 Chitinophagaceae bacterium | reverse complement strand
GGCTAAGGGAGGTGTCATTAAAATGAGTGCTATACGGTCCATATGAACTGATTGATAAAAACTGTTCATTCATGGAGGCATTGCGGTAATCCGCCCCGTTCAGTAATATAAATCCATCCCCCAGGTTGATATTGGCAAAGATTTCTGCAAACTGCGTTTTGCCAAAAAAATTATCATTCAGATAATTGGGCTGGTGCGTACTGTCCTGAAGATTCAATCTTGTTTCCGTATTATACAGATAGTTGCCGTTGATCGTAACAGACGGTAATTTGTAAATAAATCCTCCGCCAAGCATTAAGTTTTTGCTGGTAAGCGTATAGTCCTTTGCATCTGTAAAAGCCCCCTGGGGCAGGTCGGTTTTGTAGCGGGTATATTGTACAAAACTTTTCAGGGTCAATTGCCCGTTAGCGTTCCAGCTGATATTGGAAGCGAATGCATCTCCATTATAACCATCATTGGAAAAATGGCTTTTTCCGGTACTGTCATAGGCGCTTGGGAATCCACTGGTTGCCAGTTTTGAATAGCGGACCATATAATTAAGCCCTTTTTCTTTTCCGTACAACTGTACATTCGCTTTATAAGTTCCTTTGTTTCCTCCCGCTGCTGTTGCCTTAGCGCCAAAAGGTTTTTCATTACCAGGGGTACTAGTGATGATATTGATCACACCTGCAATGGCGTCGGAACCATAAAGGGTGGATTGGGCACCCTTGCAAATTTCAATGCGTTCAATATTATCAACAGGAACCAGGTTGATGTCAAATTCATTGTTGATCATGGAGGGATCGCTTACGGGTATGCCGTCAATTGCGACCAAAACCCTGCCGGAAGCTGCTCCGCGCATGTAAATACTCTGGTTGGTACCCAAATTATTAAAAGCGCCGCCTACAATTAAACCTGCCTGCTCATTCAATACCTGTCCGAGTGTTTTACCCGTGCTTTTTTCTAATTCTTTTTTTGTAATAACGATCACAACTTTACCTGTCTGATTTTGTTTGATGGGATATTTGGAGGCGGTTACCACCACCTGATCCAGTTGTTTGATCAAACTGTCTTTTTGCGCCTGTAATGAGTGGCAGCCAAAAACCAAAGCTGGGAAGATCAAAAATTGTTTCTTGCTCATTCTAAAATATTTTTTTGTTTTCTTTATGATTAGAAAACAAGGGTTAGATGAATGAGCCTTCGGAATAAATGAAAATAATAGTGAAATATAAATCGCCAGCTAACCTGGCATTTTACATTCCATGCCTTTCACCCGAAAGCCGCGAATGATTAAATTGATCTGGCAGGTCTTCTGGCTCGTTCCCTGTTCAATACCTTCCCATCGTTGATTGATGATTCGACAGTGGTGTGTAGATTGAACAAATATGTTTGAACTTACAGCTACGGGGATAGCGCCGGATTTACACCGGACTTCCCTTTTAATCCCGGTGGCTCGACACTCGCTCACCACTTCGGGAACCAAATTCATTACAAACCTAAGGGAAATGGAAAAATAAACAAAGGATAAATTAATGTGAAAGAAAATCTATTGAAATCCCAGCATAATAATTGATGCCCGGGGCAGCATTGTAATAGCGGCCTGCCGCAGCATTGATGTCATTGCCCAAACTGTATTTTGTGTTGAACAAATTATCCACACCCGCAAAGATTTCAATTCTGAGACCGCTACCTATCATTTTCCTGTACCCTGCCCTTGCCCCTAGCAAATTGTAGGAGGATGCAAAATCGGTATTGGCATCGTTCAAAGGAATGGCGTCGCAATAGGTATACGTGATATTGGCGTAAAGGCCGGGTCTTGTAAATATATCCAACCCTGCCACGACTGTGTTTTGAGGTACACTTGGCAGCAGTTTACCGGAATAATCCGTATTGACCTGTTTAAAACTATTGTAATGGAAATCATGCCAGCTATGACTAACCCAGATCTTAGTATTGCTAAAAAATTGATTGGGGTGATCCACCAGCTGGTAAGAAACAAAAGTTTCAAGACCATGCTGTTTGGTGGAACCCGCATTTATGGAAAAGCTGACACCGTTGGTATCTATTCTTTGAACGATGGTGTTATTCAAATGAAAGAAAAATGCATTGATGTCAAAATATAGTTTATCATTAAATAATGCGCCCCTGGCCCCAATTTCATAATCTATTCCGTCTTCCGGCTGCAGGTTGTTTCCGATTGTTCCGCTGGATTTAAGCAACTCCGCGACCGTAGGGGTTGAAAAACCACGGGCAGCACTGGCGTACAGGGAAACTTCCTTTAGAATTTTTTTCAGGATGGCAATTCGCGGAGCTAACTTATTTTCAAATATTCTGGATTGAGAAAGCGGCGGCAGGAGGGACAGGCGTGTAAATTTGACAGAGTTATTGTTGAAGCTGCCCCCGACAGTAAATATCCATCCGGATTTAAAATTTACATCCCCCTGGGCAAATATCATGTATTGACGGTTGCTGACTTCATCATCCGTTTGCAGGGAGTCTGTAACTCCCATTTTATTTTTATAGTCTTTTGTGTCGAAAAATCCTTTTTGTGCCTCAGCGCCGAAATGGAATTGAATGGTTGTGCTGCTGATTTGTNNATTTGTTTCTTAAACTGAAAAACTGTCCTGCCTCCGAAATGAGGTTCCTTTCTTTTTTCATATACACGTATTCCCGGGTTATTAAAATCGGTATAGGCGCCATACACTGAGCTGGTGTTTTGCCAAAAATCGTTAAAGTGATATTCACTGCTGAAACCCGTGGTAAATATTTTTTGATAAATAGCCGCTTTATTTTGAACTGCACCGGGTGCCAGACCGTTAGGAGGCCTGGCTGCCTGCGGGTTCTGTGCATATTCTGTTTTGGTTAGTGCGCCCGGGGTCTGGTAATACAAATCGCTATACATCATAAATGCATGGATCGATTGTTTATCGTTTGCCTTTAAAAGGGCCTCCCAGCTGGCCAGATCACGACGCATATTTGTTTGTACGCGGTAACCGTCACTGGTTTGGTGGCTATAGCTGAAATTATTCTGAATATCATTATCACCCATCCGGATATTCGCGTTCAAATTATTGGATGCAAAGCTTCCTCCTATATAATCAAGACTGATACCCGGCTCCCATTTCACCGGAATGCTATGGATGAGCATGGCACCGCCGATACCTGCACCATACAGACTTCCGGCAGGGCCTTTGATGATTTCAATGGATTGAAAACTGTAAAATCCCAGTTGATTCAGGTAGGTATTGCCTCCTGGATCGGTAAGGGGAATATCATTGAAATATATTTTTACATCCCTCACCCCAAAGGGTGATCGCAGTGAACTTCCCCGGATATTGAGCCGGTAACTTCCGGGTGAACGCTCCTCCATGCGAACCCCGGGGATGGTATTGAGGGCAGGTAAAATGTTTGCGTTATTGAACCTGTTCAACTGCCTCTGACCGACAAAACCGATGGCAGCCGGCACATCGGCTAGTTTCCGGTTTTGTTCATAAGCTTTTACGATTACCTCCTGCAGGGTTTTCCTATTGGATGAATCCAGTTCCCCGCCAGTGATGACTTGTTGTGCAAATAATAAGGCCGGCAGTGAAAGGTAAACAGTCAGAGCAGTTATCCTTTTCATTAAACGGGTTTTGGTTTTATTTGCCCCAAAGTTAAAACAGATTAATTCATTATATTGATGTCATATTGAAGTCAATTACGGCCATCGTTCTGATTTATGAGAAAACAAGCAAAACTGAATCTGTTTGACCTTACCATGATCGTGGTCAGTCTTGTTATTGGTATGGGTATTTTTCGCACTCCGGTAACTGCAGCGGCAAAGGCTGGTACTCCTTTTTTATTTTACCTGGCCTGGCTGTCGGGGGGGCTCGTGGCATTGTGTGGCGCTTTGACCTATGCGGAAATCGGATCCCGCTACCCTGTAACCGGAGGCTACTACAAAATTTTCTCTTACAGTTATCATCCTTCTTTTGCCTTTGCGGTGAACTGCATCATCCTGGTGTCGAACGCGGCTTCGACGGCTGCGGTCGCTGTGATCGGCGCAGAATATATCGGAAGTTTTTTTTATGGAGGTCCGGCTCCTGGAATATTTAAACAAATGGTTACCATAGCGGCGGTAGTGATATTCTATATAATCAATATGCTCGGATTGAAAATGAGCAGCCGGGTTCAGAATTTTCTTACACTTGTTAAAATATCTCTTATCCTGCTGTTGATTATGGCCGTTTTCGGGAGTCACCGGGTGGACATTGTGACTGTTGCCACCCAGAAGCTGCCGGTTCCAAATGGAAATGCTTTGAATTTTTTTAAGGCGTTTGGAATCAGCCTGATTGCTGTTTCGTTTACCTATGGCGGTTATCAGCAAAGTATTAATTTTGGGGGTGAGGTAAAAGAACCCAACCGGATTATCCCTCGGGGAATCATCTATGGGATCTTAATTATCATCCTGCTCTACCTGTCAATTAATTTTGTCTACGCAAATGTAATCGGCTTTGAAAAACTGAAAACAGCCGATTCAATTGCAGCCATACTCATCAAGCACCTGTTTGGTCCGGTGGGCGAATCAGTATTGCGGGTCCTGATGTTTTTATCAGTTCTGGCCTATGTGAATGTTTTGATGATGAGTAACCCAAGGGTAATGTATGCTATGAGTGAGGAAGGAATTTTACCGGCGGTTTTTAAAAAGAAGACCCGCAAAAATGAGGTGATCCTTTACTCGCTGACTGCTTTTTCAATTGTGATCATCCTCACCCTGTTTTTTACAAGCACCTTTGAAAGGATTCTCAATTATACTATATTCCTGGATTCCATCGGCATGTCCACTTCTGCTGCAACAATTTTTATTTTGCGGCTAAGAAAGGTGGGCGAGGAAAAGGAAATCTACAGGATGAAGTTTTTCCCCCTGCTCCCTTTGATTTTTATCCTGGCTTATATAGGGGTAGCCATCAGCATCGTGATTGACGATCTTCAGTCTGCCAAATACGGGGCTTTGATCTTTATTTGTTTTTTTGGGTTGTATTTTGCATCCCGGTTGTTCCAATCGGATAAAAGACCAGCTTAAACCAAGAGATATGGAAACTTCATACATTTTGAATGAATGGGGTGAGGACAGGGAAAATTATTTCAACGCAGTTGCACCTCCCATTGTTCAAACCAGCAATTTCAGGGTTAATAAAGTTGAGGAGCTGAAAAGACTCTTCGAGGATGAATACAGCGGCTATCTCTATAGCAGGGGCCTGAACCCCACCGTTGAAATCTTACGGAAAAAACTCGCAGCATTGGATGGTGCGGAAGACTGTCTGGTATTCAACAGCGGCGCCGCTGCTATTTTTGCCTCGGTGCTGGCAAATGTAAAATCAGGAGACCATATTGTTTGCGTGGAAAAACCTTATACCTGGGCGCAACGGATGTTTGACATTATACTCCCCAGATTTGGCGTTAGTACAACCTATATTGNNGCGCCGTTCTTCCAAACACGACTGTCATCTATCTGGAATCGCCTAATTCCTGGGATTATAGATTACAGGATATCCGGGCCGTTGCGGAGCTGGCCCAGGCAGAAAGTATTATCACCATCATTGACAATAGTTATTGCACACCTATATACCAGAAACCTATTGAACTGGGAATTGATATTGCCATGCAAACAGCGACCAAGTATATTGGCGGACACAGCGANNTGGCGCTGGGCGCGGATATCGTGATGCACTCGGCAACAAAGTATATTGGCGGACACAGCGATACGGTGGGTGGTGTTCTCACGGGAAGCGCCGCCCTGATGAAAAAGATTTTCGACAGCGAATATCTTAATATTGGAAGTGGCATTCAGCCATTCAATGCCTGGCTCCTGATCCGGGGTTTGCGAACCCTTCCCATCCGGCTGCAAAGAATATCCGAATCAACTCTTCAACTTGTCAGGTATTTAAAAAATCATCCTTTGGTGGAAGAAGTGATCTTCCCTTTTGACGAATCATTTGCGCAATATGATTTAGCCAAACGCCAGATGACGGGTGCCTGCGGCCTGGTAAGTTTCTATCTCAAGGCAAGGGAAAGGCATGAGATCGTCCGTTTCTGTGAATCCCTGAAGCATATTATGATGGCAGTAAGCTGGGGAGGGCATGAATCCCTTATCTTGCCCAAATGTGCTACCATCGAGCCTTTCCTGTTTGATCCTTCTCAGAAAGACCACCGGATGCTCCGGCTGTATACCGGCCTTGAGGATGCCCATTATTTGATTGCAGACCTCGAGCAGGCCTTCGGTAAAACGTTTTGAACTCCTGGGATATTTAAGGTTTTTTTTGCTTGCTTATGCAGGGGGAATCAGTATTTTAGCGAAATTTTTCAACCCAGCCGTTTATCATAAAAGCTTTCACCAGGTTAATAACTATTTTAAATTTGCCGATGAGCATGAAAAAACTTCTGCCTTCTTTATTATTGGGTTGCCTTCTTGGCCGGACAGGCAGGGCACAGGAGCTTTGGGACCTGAGAAAATGCGTGGAATATGCAGTAAGCAATAATATTTCGGTTAAGCAACAGGATGTCCAGGCCCGTTTGATCGGACTTATTTATAAACAATATATATTAAACCAGATCCCCCTTTTAAACTTTCAGGGTAACCTCTCGTATAACTCAGGCTATACCCAAAATCCACAGAACTTCAAACTTAGCACCAACAGCCTGTATTACAATAGCTATAATTTGCAATCCAGCATTAATGTTTTCGGTTTTAATAATCTTCGCAACAATATAGCCGGCAGCAGACTGGCATTCGAAGCAGCCAATGCCACTACGGATAATATAAAAAACAGCGTTTCACTGAATGTCGCCAATGCATACCTGAATTTCCTTTTGACCAACCAGCTCGCCAGTACCGCGGAACTGCAGCTTAGAATTTCGCAGGCGAGCCTGGAAATTACCAGAAAACTCGTGAAAGCGGGAAGCGTGCCTGAATTAAATGCGGCTGAACTGGAATCGCAGGTGGCCCAGGACAGTTCTGCCTACGTGACAGCTTTGTCAAATGTTCAGACCGCCATTCTTAATGTGAAAGCCTATATGAGCTTCGATGCAGCCACAAGTTTTGTACTGGATACGCCGCCCGTTGACAAGATACCTATTGACAGCATTTCGGCTCTTCAGCCGGGGGATGTATATGGCCTCGCATTGCTTAACCAGCCTTTGCAAAAAGCGGATGCCCTGGTAATTAAATCACAGGAAAAATATGTCGCTGCCAGCCGCGCCGCTTTTCTTCCCACGGTCTCCCTGTTCGGATCCCTGGGCAGTACCTATACCAACCAGACCCAGGAGGTAACGGGTTTTTATACCATACCTCCTCCCTCGGTCCCAGTAGGTACGGTGACGGTAGGCGGCAGCAGCTATAATGTTTTTTCGACTGTGCCAGGTCAGGGGGTCAATTTTAGCAGTCAGCCCTATCTCAGCCAGTTGAATACAGCTTTCCGGCAATCGGTTGGGGTTTCCCTCAATGTGCCTATCCTAAACGGCGGATTTGCCAAAGTCGGCTATGAAAGGGCAAAACTGAATCTTAAAAACAATCAGCTGCAGCAGCAAGCAGATAACCTGGCCCTGAAACAAAATATATTCCAGGCCTATAATCTCGCGGTTTCGGCCCTGCAGAAATTTGAGTCGAATAAGAAAACGGTGGAAGCGACCCAAAGAAGTTTTGACTATGCCCAAAAGAGATACAATATTGGGTTATTAAATACCATCGATCTGCTTACCAACCAGAACAACTATTTCAAAGCCAAGAATGATCTGATATATTCCCAGTTTGATTATGTTTTCAAGATGAAGGTGTTGGAGTTTTATAAAGGCATGGGAATAAGATTGTAAAATATTATAANNTAACAGCCAGTGGAAAGATATACCCGGAAATAGAAGTAAAGATGAGCCCTGATATTTCAGGTGAGATAGTCGAATTGACCGTAGTGGAAGGGGACAGTGTCAGGAAGGGCCAGGAACTTGCCAAGATCTATGCGGATATCTATACCACCCAGCGTAACCAGGCGGCTGCGCAGGTTGATCAGCAGCAGGCGCTGGTTTCCAACATGGCGGCCCAGCTTCCCGGCTTAAAGGCCACCATGGACCAGAATCAGCTGCAATATGACAGACAAAAACAATTGCTGGATCAGAAAGTAATTTCAAGAGCCGAATTTGAACAGGCAGATAATGCGCTTAAATTATCAACGGCCAGCTACAATGCCGCTTTGCAAACTGTCAAAGGAAATGTGGCCGGGGTTGCCAGTGCTCAGGCAAATCTTTCCATTGCAGCAAAAAACTTAAGCCGGACCACCCTTGTGTCTCCGCTTAACGGTGTGGTATCCCTGCTCAGCGTAAAAAAAGGAGAAAGGGTAGTCGGTAATTCAATGATGGCGGGAACAGAAATGATGAGGGTGGCCGATATGAGCAAGATCGAGGCCATTGTTGATGTGGGTGAAAATGATATTCCGAAAGTCCAGTTGGGTGACTCGGCTTTCATTGAAGTGGATGCCTACAATAACCGAAAATTCAGGGGNNCAATGATGTTACCAATTATAAAGTTCATATCAGATTGCTGCCCAGTTCCTACAAGGACCTGTACGATCCCACCAGACCCAAACATCTGGTTTTCCGGCCGGGAATGAGTGCCAGTGCTGATATCCAGACTAAAACCCATACCGATGTGCTTTCAGTCCCCATCAATGCCGTAACCACCAGGGATAAAAGCAGTGATAGTTCCTCGAACAAAAATAAAGGCGCAGCGACAAATACGGCCAATCAGGCGCCCGATAACGGGTTGGACAATGGTAAAACGAGTACAGTTTCAGCCGCCGATCTGGACGAAGTGGTTTTTGTATTGAAACCAGACGGAACCGTAAAAAAAGTGAAGGTAAAAACAGATATACAGGACATCAATAATATTGAGATTTCCGATGGTTTGAAAGAAGGAGATGAAGTGATCACAGGTCCTTATGGTACGGTGAGTAAAATCCTTAAAGACGGCACTGCGGTAAACGTGGTTCCAAAGGAGAAACTTTTCGAAGTTAAAAAAAGTTAGAATAGTAAAATAAGCTATGCGTTATGGAGTTATCGGAAGCGGAAGTTGGGCTACTGCGCTCGCTAAAATTCTGACCGGAAACGATATTCCTATCAGCTGGTGGGTAAGGAACGAAATTATCAGTAAGCATATACTTAACCGCCATCATAATCCACACTATCTTCCGGCGGTTTATTTTGACACCTCCCTGTTGAGCATAAGCAATAAAGTGGCTGAAGTGATCGCGGCTTCTGATTGTTTAATAATTGCAGTGCCTTCAGCTTATATAACGGGAATGCTTATGGGCCTTGAAAAAAATGTATTTGAAGGAAAAAAACTTCTTTCTGCCGTCAAGGGTATTCTTCCGGAACAAAACCTTTTGCTGAATGATTATTTTAAGATTGAATTCGGGCTTGAAATTACAGATTATTTCACGGTGATGGGCCCCTGTCACGCGGAAGAAGTGGCAGCTGAAAAATTATCTTACCTGACTTTTTCCGGTGCTGATGTAACCGTTGCGGCTGATATTGCGTCTAAGTTTAAGACAGAGTATATCAATACCATCGTAAACAATGATGTTTACGGGGTACAGTTTGCTGCGGTTCTGAAAAATATTTATGCCCTGGGTGCAGGAATGGCGCACGGACTGGAGTACGGGGATAATTTTCAGAGCGTATTCATTGCAAATTGTGCGGATGAAATGGCTGGCTTCCTTAGGAAAGTGGGTATCCCGCATATTGAAGTGGGTATCCATGATGAAGAGGATTCAATATCCCATAAAAAAACTGCCAATTACGCGGCATCAGTTTACCTGGGTGACCTGCTGGTGACCTGTTATTCCCTGCACAGCCGTAACCGGACTTTTGGGAATATGATCGGTAAGGGATATTCCGTAAAATCCGCCCAGCTTGAAATGAAAATGGTGGCCGAGGGATACAACGGAAGCAAATGTATTTATCTTATAAACCACAAAGTGAATGCTGAGATGCCCATTGCAGAAACAATCTATAAGATATTGTGGGAAAATGTTAAAGTTCAGGATGGATTTAAACAAATTGAAACTTTTCTCGTCTAATTATCTGGAACAACCATTTGAATTATGATCCCTTTTTCATACCAAGGATTCGGTTTCACGTCCATCATGCTGATGATTCTTGTATTGGTCGCAGGACAAGTCTTCAGGTTCATGAAAGACCGGTTTGGCGAACATGATCGCTAAATGGCAGGGATTTCATTTTTCTCAAAAAATAATTTCCCCTCTTGTGTCAAAACCAGCCTTGAATTTTTTTGTTCCAATTTTAGATCCCTGCAATAATACAGGGAATTTGAAAGGATTGATTCACCTGCCTCTTTGCCAAAATTCTCCGATACATGAAAAAGGTCAATGCCCTCCATGGTTCTGATAGAGGTCATGATATATTCATTGAGTTTTTGTACGGGCGTTAGATATTCGATTTCAAAGGCCAGGGTATTTTTCCCTAGGGATTGTGTATAAAGCATATTGTTTGCGACATTCCATTGCCGGGAAATTCCGTTAAAAGAATGGGCAGACGGACCCAGACCCAGGTATTTTTTTCCAAGCCAATAGGCAGAATTATGGCGGCTTCTCTTTCCGGGGAGAGCAAAATTGGAGATTTCATAATGCTCATAACCGGCTTTTTCCAAGGAGTCCATTAACAGGAAAAATTGGCCTGCCTGCCTGTCAGGATCTACCGGGGCCATTTTCTTTTCCAATATCAGGGAATGCAGGGCTGTTTTTTTTTCGACGGTCAGGGCGTAACAGGAAAGATGCGGAATTTTGAGCGAAACTGCCTTGGCGATGTTTTTTTCCCAGCGGCCATCATCCAGGGAAGGGGAACCATAAATAAGATCGATCGATATATTTGAAAAGCCGGTGTCCTGTGCCCACCTGATGGCTTTGAGGGCCTGACCGGCATTATGGGCCCGGTTCATCCAGGAAAGGTCTTTTTGGAAAAAGGATTGGACGCCAATGCTCAGGCGGTTGATGCCAATTTTTTTCCAATCTGACAAGGATTGAAGGGTGATATCATNNCTTGGCTTCCAGCGTCAATTCGGCGTTTTTATCGATATTAAATTCCAAAAGCAATTTTTCAAAGATCATTTCCAGTTCCCCCGACGCCAACAGGGAAGGGGTGCCTCCACCTAAATAGATCGTTTCAATTAATTCTCCGCCGAGATATTCTTTCCGGAGGGTTATTTCTTTCAATAAAGCCTTCACAAAATCGTTTCTACTTCTCATCCGGGTGGAAAAATGAAAATTGCAATAAAGGCAGGCTTGTTTGCAGAAAGGAATATGAAGATAGATGCCTGCCATTTCGTTTGATTAATTTTATTGAATATTACTGTTAATCTCTTTTCTGGTCGAATGGCAAAATTACGCTTATATGGCTGCATCTTTTTGGTGCTCCTCCTTTTGAATTGCCTCTATGGCTTTTCCCAATACCATTTAAAAATTATTTGTGTTGATAAGGATTCCCTTTTTACCCAGAAAAACCTGGGCTTGTTATCTTCTTTTAAGAGTATGACCAGCTGCATGGAGTATATAAACCAGCTTCCGGCTTCCCTGGAAGCAAAAGGTTTTGCAACCGTTTCCCTTGACAGCATTCGGTATGATTCCCTGGAGGCAATTGTTCGGTTGTATCTCGGAGATCAGTTCAAATGGTCGCATATCCATACGCGGCAAACCGATGCAAGCCTGTTAAGCGGTATTGGATGGGATGAAAAAAAGTATCTTGCCAAACCCCTTAATTTCACTCAGATCCAGCATNNGAAAACAATGGCTATCCGTTTGCAAGGGTCGCATTGGACAGCATTGTATTCATAAATGGGGAATTAACGGCCCATCTGAAAATTGACAGGGGTCCTCTTTACCGCATTGACAGCGTCCGTTTGTACGGGACAGCCAAAATATCCAAGGACTTTTTACAGCAATACCTGAATATTCCGGACGGGGGTATTTATAAAAAGGAGAGATTGGAGTCGATCAGTAAAAAGATAAGGGACCTGCCTTATATCCAGGAACAGCAATACTGGACCCTGACTCTTCTGGGAACGGGCTCGGTGCTAAACCTTTATCTGAAACCAAAAAAAAGCAGCCAGATCGACGTACTGCTGGGGTTCCTTCCCAATAACAACCAGTTATCCAGTAAGAAATTATTGGTTACCGGGGAGGCGACCATTAATCTTAAAAATGCCCTTGGTAACGGAGAAAGCATTGGCCTGAACTGGCAGCAGATCCAGGTACAGTCTCCCAGGCTGAACCTTTATTTTCAACAGCCCTACCTTTTCAAGTCCCCCTTTGGCTTAAATGTTTCCTTTGATCTTTTCAAAAAGGATTCTTCCTATCTTAATATTAATGCGCTGCTGGGGATACAATATTCCGCCTCGGCAACCAGGACAGGAAGCGTATTTATTCAAAGCAGCAGCTCGAGCCTCCTGAACGTGGACACCTTGCAGGTGATTGCGACCCGCCGCTTACCTGCAGAGGCCGACATCAGTTCTGTGAGTCTGGGATTAACCTACGAATTTAATAATACAAATTATCGCTTCAATCCGATAAGAGGAAACGAACTGCAATTCACGGGGACAGTAGGAACCAAAAAAATAAAGAAGAACAGTCAGATTGTAAAATTAAGTGACCCTGCCGATGCCGGCTTTTCTTTTAACTCCCTGTACGATACTTTAAAATTGAACTCATACGAGTTCCGGATAAAATTAGTCGCTGCACATTATTTTCAACTAGCGCGCGTTTCAACACTGAAATTGGGTATCAACGTCGGTGTTTTTCAAAGTCCGAATACTTTTAGGAATGAGGCATTTCAAATCGGGGGCTATAGGTTGCTGAGAGGATTTGATGAGGAGAGTATTCTGGCCTCTCAGTACAGCGTGGGCACAATCGAGTACAGGTTTCTCATTGCACAAAACTCATTTTTATTTTCTTTCCTTGATGTGGGCTGGGCAAAAAACAATATACCAGGATATAGCGTGAACAATACATTTGTGGGCTTCGGGCTGGGTCTGGCCTTTGAAACCAAAGCGGGTATTTTCAACATATCTTACGCCGTTGGCAAAAGAGATGACAGCAACCTGAACTTGAGACAAGCAAAAATACATTTGGGATACCTGAACTTTTTTTAATGCCAATACTGCGATATTTTTACAACCCTAACC
>PLCH01000061.1 GCA_003135585.1 Chitinophagaceae bacterium | reverse complement strand
TAATGCAAGGCATGAGGAGTGGCTACATAAATTACTTCCACCTCTTCGTTAGCCGCCAGGGATTCGTAACTGTCATGAACGAACTTAACCGAAAATTCCCGGGCAAATTCTTCAGCAGTTGCCCGGCTGCGTGAGCCAAGGGCAATGAGTTCTGCATTTTCAGTGTGCCTGAGGTCCGAGGCAAATTTGCGGGCAATTCTTCCACATCCTAAAATGCCCCAGCGGATGAGTCTTGTCATGGTAAAGGTTATTGTCGGTTAATGGGCCGCTAATTTACGATAACATTTGGCCGATCATAAAATTTTAGACGGGAATATAAATGTTTTGGTAAATTCGGCAGATTAAAACGTATTTATGATCCATTACAGAAAATCCGGCGTTGCACTAGCATTGGCAATTTTCGTTTTTGCGGGTATTTCCGCCACCAAACCGGCGGACGAACCCCGTCATAAAAACCTGAAGATTTTACCAAAAAACATCAGCGATGACGATCTGGACAAGATCATGGACAGCTTCAAGGACGCCTTAGGCGTTAAGTGCAAATTCTGCCATGCCCCTTCCAAAGACAGCACTGAAAGAAAACTGGATTTCGCAAGTGATGAAAAACCTGAAAAAGGGATTGCAAGGCACATGATGCGCATGACCAACAAGATCAATAAGAAATATTTCAGCTTTAATAAAGATGAAAAAGGGGAGACAGTCCCGGCCATCAGCTGTGTGACCTGCCACCGTGGAAACCAGCACCCTGACGGGAAATAAATGTCTTTTGTTGAACGATGAGTTTCTGCTGATAGGTCCTTTTAGAGGTCTTGATCTGAGGGGAATCCGTTTTCCTGTTCTAAATGCCTAAATTTATGCCCTCTTATTATCAAACATGGCAAACAAATTATTTGATTTTGGTATGATTGGCCTAGGTGTTATGGGCCGAAACCTTCTGTTGAATATGGCAGATCATGGTTTCCAGGTAATCGGTTTTGATAAAGACCCCAAAAAAGGAGCTCTCCTTGAATCCTCCGCCACTCCGGGCTCCATAGTAAAAGGAGTAAACACCCTGGCAGAAATGGTAAAACAATTGGGTACCCCGCGGAAAATAATGATGCTGGTACCGGCCGGTAAACCCGTTGACGATGTAATCAATGACCTGCTCCCCTTACTGGATAAAAATGATATAGTTATTGACGGTGGCAATTCTCATTATACGGATACTTTGCGCCGTGTTGCTTTTTTGCAGGAAAAAGACATTCATTTTATGGGTGTGGGGATCTCGGGGGGGGAACATGGTGCGCGAATGGGCCCAAGCATCATGCCCGGTGGCGATCCGGCTGCCTACCAGAGCGTAAAGCCTATTTTCGAAGCCGTGGCTGCAAAGGTAAATAAAAGTGCGTGCGTAGCTCATCTGGGGAAGGGGGCTGCCGGACATTATGTTAAGATGGTTCATAACGGTATTGAATACGCGATTATGCAGCTTATCAGTGAAACCTATGACCTACTGCACCGGGGTGTGGGGTTAAACAACGACGAATTGTACAAGGTATATAAAACCTGGAACGAAGGTGAGTTGCAATCCTTCCTGGTTGAAATTACCAAAGATATTTTTTTGCAGGAGGATAGCAAGACCGGAAACCGTCTGGTAGACATGATCCTTGACAAAGCAGGCTCCAAGGGTACGGGGAAATGGACCTCTCAGGATGCAATGGATCTGGGTGTCCCCGTACCCGTTATAGATATGGCGGTCTCCATGCGGGACCTTTCTTCTTATAAAGAGGAAAGAGTGAAAGCGGCCGCTTTATATAAAACCACAACGGTTCCCATTGCTGTTCCAAGGGAAGTCTTTATACAACAGGTGCATGATGCACTTTATTTTTCCACCATTATTAGTTATGCTCAGGGGCTGGCAATGCTGCATAAAGCTTCGGCAGAATTGGATATGCAGGTTCCCTTGCCCGAAGTTGTCAGAATATGGAGGGGGGGATGTATCATACGGTCATCTCTACTCGAAGTATTCTACGGTGCTTACCAGGCAAATGCCCAGTTGTCAAATTTGTTACTGGATCCCGCCGTTGCGAAAATGCTGCAGGCTAAAAAACAACCGATCCACCATGTGATCATGCACGCCACCCAGACCGGTTACCCAGTAGCGGGATTAATGGCAGCACTCAGCTATTTTGACGCTTACCGGACCGAACATTTGCCCACCAATTTAATCCAGGCCCAGAGGGATTATTTCGGTGCCCATACGTACCAGCGCATCGATGAATCAGGGGTATTCCATACAGAGTGGGGCAGCTAGGGCCCAGCAATCAACTTCCTGCCCGAAATAAAAGATCAAGAATTCAACACATATGCAGCATCATAAAAGACCACCCTCTTCTCTGCTTTTCATCTTCGGAGGAAGCGGCGATTTGAACTACCGGAAATTATCCCCGGCCCTTTTTAATCTCTTTATTGATCAATGGATGCCGGAAAAATTCGGCATTGTGGGTATTGGCCGGACATCCTATTCCAGCGAAAAATACTGCGCCCGGTTGCTGGAAGGCATCCAGCAATTCAGCAGGCGAAAGGGGGAACAGAATGGTAAATGGCAGGACTTTTCCAAACATATGACCTATCTGGAAATGAATGCAGAAAATGAAGAGGAGTATCAGAAAATAGCGGAGATCGTAAAAACCAAGGAGCAGGAATTCGGCGAACATCCCAATGTGATTTTCTACATGGCCGTCGCCCCCCAGCTGGTTCCCGATATAGTCAAGAAACTGGGCCCCTTAAATATATGCGCGGATACCAAGTGTACCAGGATCGTAGTGGAGAAACCATTCGGCCATGACCTGACCAGTGCACACGAGCTCAATCTGCTGCTTAGAAACATGTTCGATGAAGAACAGATTTACCGGATCGATCATTACCTCGGAAAGGAAACGGTCCAGAATCTGCTGGCACTTCGTTTTGCAAATGCATTGTTTGAGCCCATCTGGAACCGGAATTATATTGAACATGTGCAGATAACCTCGGCTGAAACAGTAGGGGTAGAGGGTCGCGGAAGCTATTATGAAAGCTCGGGTGCACTTCGGGATATGGTACAGAACCACATTCTGCAACTAATCTGTATGATTGCGATGGAAGCACCCGTTTCGTTTGATGCTAACGAGATACGTAATAAAAAAGTGGACGTGTTAAATGCTATCCGTAAGATAAAAACAGAAGAAGCGCATGAATATGCAGTCAGGGGACAATACAGTGAAGGCTTTATGAAGGGAGAGAAAGTTCCCGGGTACCGGCAGGAAAAAAATGTAGCCCCGCAATCCAAAATAGATACTTTCGCAGCAGTAAAATTCTACATTGACAACTGGCGGTGGCAGGATATTCCATTTTACGTTCGCACCGGCAAGCACCTTCATGAAAAAACCACCATCATTACGGTACAGTTCAGGCCTGCGCCCAGTTATGCTTTCCCACCGGAAGCTTCGGAGACCTGGCGCCCGAACCGACTGACCATCAGCATACAACCGGAAATGGACATACGATTGCGGTTTCAGGCGAAGCGGCCTGGGCAGTTCATGATATTAAACCCGGTTGATATGATTTTCAATTATAAGGAAGCCTACGAAGGTGATGAACCGGAAGCTTATGAAACGCTTTTGCTGGATATCATGGAGGGCAACGCTACCCTGTTCATGCGCAGTGACCAGGTTGAGGCTGCATGGAAAATAATCATGCCCATTCTCGAAGCCTGGACGATTCGTCCGCCGGTAGATTTTCCGAACTACGCGCCGGATTCATGGGGACCGGAAGATGCAGAAGCACTGATTGCAAGGGACGGGCATAACTGGATCACGCTTACTTCCACGCATTAGGAACAGGGATTGCCTTCTTTTAATAGAAAACTTATGGAAATACATATTTATAAGGACAATGATGCGCTGAGCCGCGCACTGGCGGAATGGGTAACCCGGTATATCAGCGATACCTTACAAAGCCAGGACAGCTTTACCTGGGTTTTGTCCGGAGGCAATACCCCCAAGGGTTTGTATGAGCTTCTCGCGGCTCCGCCCTATATTGAAAAAATCCAATGGAACAAAATTCATTTATTTTGGGGCGATGAAAGAGCGGTTCCTTTTGACGACTCGCGTAACAATGCAAAAATGGCCTATGATACTTTATTGAATCATGTTCCGGTTCCTTCCACCCAGATCCATATTATGCGCACAGATATTCCTCCAGACAAATCAGCGGCAGAATATGAACAAATCCTTCATCAATATTTCAGGAATCTAGATGGCCCTTCTTCAACCAGTTTCGACCTTGTGTTGCTGGGTATGGGGGAAGATGGACATACCCTATCGCTGTTCCCCGGAACGGAAGTAGTCCACGAATCGCAAGCCTGGGTAAAAGCATTTTTTCTTCAGTCCCAGGATATGTATCGCATCACATTGACAAAAACCATTGTTAACGCGTCACGTGCAGTTGCTTTTTTAACGACGGGTTCAAATAAATCCATGGCTTTAAAGCAGGTCCTGGAGGGCCCGCTTGATCCGGACCTTTATCCTTCCCAGGTGATCAAGCCTCAAAGGGGCCAGCTGCATTGGTTTGTGGATGAGGCTGCCGTTGCAAAATTATCAAAAAGGTAATTTGTGAATTGACAAAAGCATCCACCAGTCATTTTGAATCAATATCCCCATCTGCCTTGGATCCCCAAAGTCTATGGCGTACTGATTTTCCCGATTATTTCATGCATCCACTGTATCATAAACTATTACTTTGCTCCACAAATGAGAGCATTCTTCGACAAACTGCAAATGCATTGGATCTATCTGATAAGCGGCCTGGTCCGCTGCATTCTCAAAAATTAAAAGCCAGGACAATGAGTAAGAATGGTCAATTACATCCCTGTCTGTATCGGCAGGCCGTCCAATATGAAATTGTTTGATGATTTTTGCGGCGGATAGTTTTTTTAAACCCCGTTTCAGTTCGGTCAGATCTGAGTCGCTGCCAGGATTCTTTAACCAAAAGTATACATGGTGTATAAAAATATTCTCAAGAGGCATATAGAAGGTTTTTTGAATTTCTTAGAAAAGTACCTGAATCAGTTCATTTGTTAATTTTCTTTCGTGTTTTGTCCAAAATGAATTTGGAGGCGGGAATTCATTGATATTATATCCGGCCTGTTTTTCAAAATCATATACCGCATGGCACAAGCCGTCTATGACCAGTGCAGATTTCAACCAGTCTTTGGACCATACAATGACAAGGGAAGAAATTTTCTTTTCCGTCCTGCTGGCATCCGCCTCATAAATATGTAAACCATCCAGTATGCGAGGTTCCTTTTTTTCCTGGTCGACTTCGACTGCATAGAAATAACCGGTTTCTCCGTCATCTTCAAAGATTACCCCGAAGTTATTTTCGGGAGAATAGCTTTCTATGAAAGTCGTTGCTCCTTTTTCAAAAGGTTTTTCCTGCATCAGAAATCCATTCATTACTTTAATTGATTTAACCAATTTACTATACCCAGGTAAATTTTTTGCGCAACGGCCCTATGAAATTTTGGACTGAGGATTCGTTTCTCATCTTCTTTATTGCTCAAAAAAGCAACTTCCACCAAGGCATTTGGATAATCCGTAGGGCCGCTGAGTCCAAAATTAAAATTTCCGATATTGCCATATTCTTTTAACCCCAGGGTTAGAAGCTGGTTTAGGATGGCTACGCTCAATGGCCGGAAACCTATATAGCGGTAATAGGTACTTACACCCCGGACAGTATCCACTCCGGAAGAATTTAGATGAATGCTGACCAAAATATCCGGGTTGAATTGTTTTAGCAATTCAATCCTTTCAATCATGGTCAGGGAAGTATCTTTTGTTCTGGTCATAAATATTTTCTTAACGCCCATTTTTTTCAGGGTTTTTTCTGTCTCTTTTGCGATCAAAAGGGTATAATTTTTTTCAAGCACTTTGCTGACAACCCCGCTAGCTCCGGTATTGTCCCCGCCATGACCTGCATCAATGGCGATTTTCAGTCTTCGGATATCAAGCACGGGTGGCTGCCTTTTAACAGTGACCAAAAGTTTTTTCCCCGAACTGTCATAGGCAAGGCTATGACCCCAGGGTTGCTGGTGTTTTAATTCGATAAAGACCCTCAACACATCGTCTTCGATTTGTTCGTACCAGCAATTTTTAATTTCTTTGGCTGTTTTAAGCTGTGTGATCCAATTGGTATTGGAAGTAACACCAAAAAGATCAATGGCTATCCTGGACGGGTTGATACTTTGAAAGCTGTGATAAGGCAACCGCTCTTCCATATTAATACTTAGGTAATCAGAAACTGAATCTCCAAAAACCTTCCAGCTACCACTAAGGTACTTATTGTGGACGGTTTCGGTGTCCGGTTGCTTTTCCACCAGGATTACACTTTCCTTTGGCAGATATGCTGAATGGTATATTGAAAGCTGCACCTTATAGTCCGTTTTAAAACTATCGACGATCCGCACCAGGATATTGGAATCCAGAAAGCCCATTTTTGCTCCGCCCAAACGGTCTTCGCCAATTCCATATTCAAGAAATGGTAATTTGCCTGTGGTCCGGGCAAGCAAGACACTGTCCTGCGAAAAAGTAAATAAGCCGGGGAAAAAGAACAGCACGAAAAAAATCCATCTCAGCATCAACAAAAATTTTCTAAAGATACCCTGCAGTTGCTGAACGATTGTTATCTGCATCAAAGAATTTTTTCAAATCTGATTTCAGGGACTCAATTTCAGCAAGCATCGACAGTTGAACAAGATTTTTTGCTTCCAATTCCTCCTGAAGTGTCCTGTTGTTTTGGTTGATCAATTCCAATTGTGCCTTTGTTATCGTTAATTCGGCCTCCATGGGAATTATTTTTCCTGCATATTCTGTAGTGGTCCTGAGACGAAGTTCCGCTTCTAATTTCTTACGTTCAGCCTGGTTAATGGCTGCCCTGGCCTTTTGGGCTTCCTCTTCCGCAGCCCTTACCCTCTTCTCCCACACCATGGCTCTAATCCGCTCATCGTTACTAGCCTGGAGTTTTGCCTCCCAATTTGAATCTGTCTTTGCTTTAATTTCCAGCATTGATTTAATCTTTTCTTCAAGATCAGATACTTGTTTTGAATATTTCCTGGTCTCCTGATCTTTGTCAGTCAATTGATGGTGAAATTTATTTTTTTCATCTGACAAAGCGCGGATATCCCCTTCCAATCCCTTTATCCTGTTATGCAGGTCAACGACCAGTTTTTCATGGTGTTTTTCCGATCCAATGATCGAAGCCTTATAATTTTTGTATTCGTTCTCAACGCGTTTGCATTTGCTCTCCCACTCGGCCAAAGTTTTCTGGTATTTTTTATTTTCAATTTTCTTTACGCCAAACCGGTGAAGGAAATAACCGGCCATAACGGCAAGCACCAATATCAAAAGATTATCCCAGGCAAGGGTCCCGTCAGTATTCTGTAGTATGTTAAGCAATACCATCGTTAGCGTATTTAATGTTAAAAATAAGAGTTATCTGAAATGAACCAACATGGTTTCGGAGGCCTAGAATCAAATGGGTACTGTAAGTTAAGAAAATAATTATTAGGATTTATACCGGACATGACCGGCTACCAAACACCATCTCCGGACAATTTTTTGCCCTCGTAACATACCAAAATAAACAGGCCCGGGTATACGGACGGGACGTTTTACCATTGTTCGAAATACCACTGATTACAAAGGATACTTATTATCAGCGATTAATTTTGCGGCTATCCTTCGCCTGGCTTCTTTGCAATTAAATGGCTCAGATTTGGTAAACCGTTTCAGACCTAAAAGCATCATGCGTTGCTCATCACCATCGGCAAATCCATTGATTGCGTCCTTCCCCGATTTATGGATATGGTCGGCCGCATCGTATAAATAAGTCCTCATCACATCTATTTCAAACGGGCACGCCGCTTCTCCCCGCTGATCAGCTAATTTACTCGCCCTTAAAAATGCACTTTCCGCATGAAAGGTCTCTATGGCCATATCGGCGATATTCATTAATATTTCCTGTTCATTTTCGAGTTTGGTCATGAGTTTTTGAACGGCCGAACCGGCTGTCATCAGGATGGCCTTCTTAAAATTGGCGATCATCTTTTTCTCTTTTGCAAAACCAGCCGTGTCTGCGGACCCGAAGTCAGGAATACTCATCAACTCCTTGGAAACTGCCATAGCCGGTCCCATCAGGTCCAACCGACCCTTCATGGCTCTTTTCAATACCATGTCAACGGTCAGCAAGCGATTGATTTCATTGGTGCCTTCGTATATCCGGTTAATCCTGCTGTCCCGGTAGGCTTTGGAAATTATATATTCGTCGCTGTAACCATTCCCTCCGTGTATTTGCACACCTTCATCCACTACAAAATCTAGCACTTCGCTTCCATATACTTTTAACATGGCACATTCAATAGCATATTCCTCTGCTGCTCCGAGGAATGCTTCGTTAAATGGCTTACCGGCAGCCAATAATTCGCCCTCTTTTTCTTCAATCCACTTAGCCGTTCGGTATAAACCANNACCCAGATTTTAATAGCCATTTCAGCCATCTTGTTTTTAATGGCGCCGAAATTGGCGATCGCAGTTTTGAATTGTTCACGAGTATTCGCATATTGAACACTGGTAGTAGTTGCCCGTTTCGAGCCACCCACTGCTGCAGCACATAATTTCAAGCGACCAATATTTAATATGTTAAAGGCAATCACATGACCCTTGCCTGCCTCACCCAGCAGGTTTTCAGCCGGCACTTTACAATCCTGGAAATACAACTGCACTGTTGAGGACCCTTTGATGCCCATCTTGTGTTCCTCCGGACCCTGGGTAAACCCCTCAAACCCTCTTTCAACAATAAAAGCAGAAAATTTGTCACCATCGATTTTTGCAAATACAGTATAGATATCAGCAAAGCCACCGTTTGTGATCCAGCATTTTTGTCCATTGAGCAAATAATATTTGCCGTCACTGGTAAGGGTCGCGGTCGTTCTTGCACCCAGCGCATCACTACCGCTATTGGGCTCTGTTAAACCATAGGATCCTTTCCACTCTCCGCTCGCAAGCTTGGGAATGTATTTTTGTTTTTGGGCAACCGTACCGAAATACAAGATGGGCAGGGTGCCAATTCCTGTATGGGCAGCTACGGCAACTGAGAAAGAAAATCCTCCTCCCAATGCCTCATTCACTATACTGGAGGTGATAAAATCCTTTCCCAAACCGCCAAACTCCTCTGGAATGGAAACTCCCAAAAGTCCCTGTTCGCCAGCCTTTCTAACGAGGGATGGCATTAAGCCAGGTTCTAATTTATCTATGCGATCAATAATGGGCAATATTTCAGCATCCAGGAAAGAGGCGCACATATCCTTTACCATCTGCTGCTCTTCGTTGAAATCTTCGGCAACAAAAGTTTCGAACGGGGAGCATTCCTTGATNNCTCATAGAAAATGTTTTAATAATAAATAAAAGTTATTTCAGATTATCGTAGACTTTTTGTAAAACTTCTTTGCACAGGTTGATTTGGTCAGATGGCACACCTTCCAAGGCCTCATTCAAGGTTTCTTCCGCCAATGCCATGGTTTGCTCCTGCAATCTCAACGCTTGTTTGGTCAGATGAATGATGTTGATGCGGCGGTCAGTTTCAGAAGCGACCCTGTTCACCAATTGGAGCTTCTCCAGGTTATCAACCAGTCGCGTAATACTTGGTTTATCCCTGAAAGTTGCCTTACACAATTCCTGCTGGCTCTTGCCATCTTCCTTCCACAGATGGTATAGTACGCTCCAT
>PLCH01000042.1 GCA_003135585.1 Chitinophagaceae bacterium | reverse complement strand
ACGGGGCCACGCCAGTTCGAGTTCCCCCCAAAAAGATTAGAAGTGGAATCACCCGGGTCATACTGGATGGTATAATTCACCGAATCAATGGTCACGGAGTAGGGATTTTTTTCATGGTGCTTGGACAAGGCCCGGATCCCACCCGGAGAAAGGAATTCATCTTCATTCAGCAACCTTTCCAACAGGAACACCAGGCGTTCCCGCGGTACCAGGGACAGCAACATTTTTTCGCCATCCGTTTTTTCTTCGTTCGGCCAGAAACGATTGTTCTTCAGCCGGTAAGTTTCAAACCAATTGATGCGCTTTTTGAAGTCAGGAAGCTTATCGAGGGTTCTTTTTTCAATGATGGAAGCGGCAAATAAGGTTGTAAGCCCAACGATCGAATGTATCCGCAATTGCAGTGGGGCCGAACCGGCAATGGAAAGGGTATCGTAAAAGAATTTATCCTCTTCGTTCCACATACCCTGTTCATTCAATGCCTCGGCTATTAAAACGAATTGTTCGAAAAATTTAGTGGCCGTGTCTTCAAAGGCTTCATCTTTGACGGCAATTTCAAGGGCCATGTCCATCATGTTCAGTGCATACATGCCCATCCAGCTGGTGCCATCCGCCTGTTCCAACTGCATTTCTCCTGGCAGGTGAAGGCTGCGGTTGAAAACACCGATATTGTCCAATCCAAGAAATCCTCCCTCAAACATATTGTTACCGTTGGGGTCCTTGCGATTTATCCACCAGGTGAAGTTTATAAGCAGCTTCTGGAAAATCCTTTTTAGAAAAGGGATATCTCCCTTGCCTGTTTGTTCTTTTTCTATGCTGTATACCTGGAGGGCCGCCCAGGCCTGAACCGGCGGATTCACGTCACTGAAGTTCCATTCATAAGCCGGCAACTGCCCATCGGGTTTCATATACCATTCTCTCATGATCAGCAGCAACTGATTTTTTGCGAAGCAGGGATCCACCATTGCCATTGGAATGCACTGAAAGGCCATGTCCCAGGCTGCGTACCATGGATATTCCCATTTATCTGGCATGGCGATAATATCCTGGTTCTTCAAATGTTTCCAGTCATGGTTCCTCCCGTTTTGCTTGCCGGGGTTTACAGGCGTAATCCCATCGCTGGTGCTTAGCCAACGTTCCACATCAAAATGATAGTATTGTTTGCTCCACAGCAATCCTGCCAGCGCCTGACGCTGGGTTTGCAAAAGTTCCGGCTTGGAGTTGGTGGCAAGGATACTTGCGTAAAAATTATCCGCTTCTTCCTTACGGCTGGGAAAAATATATTCAAATCCTGATGCGAAGGGGTTTTCCAGGAGCTTGTTGCTCAACCTTAAGTAAATGGTTTGGGATTTTCCTCCTTCAATATGGAAATGGTAGACCGGGGAGAACTTGGTCCCTGATTTTTTTTGGCGCAGGGCTTCCAGGTTTTCACCCTTTATGATGGCTTTGTGAAAGGCGTCTTTTACAAAGGGAGAAGTATTGGGCGTCCCGGATACTTCCTGCAGATTGGTTTCATTTTCAGTGAAAAGGCGATCATCGGGATGTTGAAAATAAAAATAATAATTTCCGAGCCTGCTGTGGGAGGCTTTTACCGAATCTCTGCCACGAGTGCTGATAGAAGGTTTTTTGTCCAGGTCGTAGTGCCACCGGTTGTAAAACCAAAGGGTAGGCAATACCGTTATATCAGCTCCTTTTGTGTGACGGTTTTGAATATTGATTTTTATAAAGATGTCTTTCGAATTCTGCTTGGCATAAGTTACCAATACATCAAAATACTCATCGTTGTCAAATACACCGGTATCAAGGATTTCAAATTCTTTTTCCAGCTTCGAACGCCTCCGGTTTTCCTTTAGCAGGGCTTCATACGGAAAAAGCTGCTGAGGGTATTTGTATAAATATTCCATATAATAATGGGTAGGAATATTGTCTAGATAATAATACAACTCCTTTACATCCTCCCCATGATTTCCCTGGGTATTGCCCAGTCCAAACAATCGTTCTTTTAGCAAAGGGTCTTTGCCATTCCACAGGGCTATTGCAAAACAGAGGTTTTGGAAAAAATCAGAAATCCCCNNCCGCCAGGCCGTCTTCCCCCCATCTATAGGCGCGGCAGTGGGCCTGGTTATAGGGGAAATAATGCCACGCGTCACCACTCGTGCTGTAGTCTTCGCGCACCGTGCCCCATTGACGCTCGCTTAAATAGGGACCCCATTGTTCAAGGGCAATTTTTTTTGCTGCGTTAACTGCTAGGCGTTGATGTTCTGCTGTCATTGATTTGTTTTTTCACAGGGAAAAAATATTCTGTTCACTGCAGGCAAGCAATTAACGTTTGCGGTTACCGCTAAAGTGCCGTTTAGGGCTACCATTTTTTACCGAGCGGCCGCGGGGCTGGTATATAGGCGTAGGACCCAGCTCCCCTGACACAATAGCTTTTTCCACTGGTTTACCCAGCAGCGCTTCGATGGAAGCGAAACGATTTTGTTCTTTTTCTCCGATCAGTGTAATAGCCATCCCTTCGGCTTCGGCCCTGGCC
>PLCH01000430.1 GCA_003135585.1 Chitinophagaceae bacterium | reverse complement strand
AATGAATTTTATACCAGAAAAAGACATGAGCGGTTCAATGCCTTTTGCTTTATCATTTCTGAAAACAAAATAAATATCATGTGTCCCGCTTTTCTCTTTGACAGCGGTTTTCAGCCCGGTGCCAGCAAAAGGGTTAAAATTAGCGGGGAAACCACCCTTGCGGCTAGCCTTGGCCGAGGTTCCGGGGCCAGGACCACCGGAAGGTTTTAGGGCTGGCGCATTAGAAGGAGCTTTCCCTGGTTTGGCAGCTGCTGGCTTACTGATACCACCTGCATTTTGGATAGAATTAGCGGTCGGAGGAGCCCCTGGAAAAACGGGGTTCACTGATTTAACTTCTACCTGACCAATTAACTCACCCTCAGGAGCATCCAACCTGATTTCAATTGTGCCGCCGACATTGCCCTGCATGGGAGAAGCTCTTGCAGTCAACTCCAATTGTTTAATTCCAGTCATGTCAATATTCTTAAACCCAATAAATCCGTTTGCCCTTGGTATGATATTCACGGACACTGCAAACATGGTTTGTAACTTTCGGTCCACCCCTTTAAGAGTATCAGCATTTCCGGCTTTCAGTTGCGAACTGCGAAGAATAATTACACTTTCAGAGGAGAGCGCTGGAACCATATTTGCACCCCTGTCCGTATAAGCTGCCCTTATAATAAGACTTCCTTTACCATTGTCCCCTTCGGGAACTTTTGGCGTATAACTGCCTTTGGATGGAATTGTATTTATATTCTTGTCTTTCACATGGAGTATATAATTTACAATGGTGCGGGCGTCGTTAGGGCTGATGGAAGGATGAGCCGGCATATTAACCTCTCCCCACACTCCCACTCCTCCGTTCCTTATCTTATTGGCCAGGCTTTCCTGCGCAAGCGGATTGGTCTTATACCTTTCAGCGATTTCTGTGAACATGGGTCCAATCGATTTGCTGTCAGCATTGTGACAGGTTTTGCAATCGGTGCCTGCCATCATTGCTTTTGCCACAGCAAACCTGGTTGAGGCATCTACACTTCGCTGTCTCTGCGTTGCCTCTGCGTAATCAAAACCTTCAGAAGTATAATCAATACTCGTGGCCACCTGGGATGGTTTGATTTTTCCATCCGCGAGGCTGCCGTCTTCGGCATCGGTTACATTTACTGAGTATTTGATCGGTTTGCCAGGAAAAAAGAAGCTTTTATTGCCACTGAGGTTCAAGGATACTACGGGCGGTTCGTTCCCCACGATGATATTTACTGAACTACTATTTTTTGCGCCCTTTGGATCAGAGACGGTAAGGATGGCGGTATAGGTGCCAACCGAATCGAGAGTTAGCGAAGGATCAGAGACGTTGAAAACCCGGGGCTCTCCCGCTTTTGGCAAATTGACCTCCCATTCATAACTTAGGGAATCACCATCGTAGTCTATTGTTCCCGCAGATGACAAATTAACCTTCAGGGGAACCAGTCCCCCTGTCTTATCTGCGGATGCTCTGGCAAGAGGAGTACGGTTGCCTGAATTGAATTCAATCCTCACCAACCTGGAATTATCGCTTTTTCTAAACCAGTTGCTTCCATATTCAAGTACGTACAGGTCTCCGCTGGGCCCAAATTTTAGGTCTATCGGTTCCACCGGTTGGTAGGAAGGCACGAACCGTTCCATTGAATCATAGTCTCCGTTTTCTTTCATACTTATTGACATGATCCATCCTCGGGAAAGGTCAGCTGCAATCCATTTGCCATCGTAATAACCTNNGGAAATTTTTCTGACATCCGGTAGGGATAGGAAATAAAGGCTGGTTGGGCAGGAGGCAGTTCATGTAAACCAGTATTGTTGACCGAATTATTCTTAGGTCTGTCAGGATTGTTTTCGGCTAAAACTGTGTCATGTACATAATCATAGTAAGGATAACCACGGTTTTCACCAATAAAGTAAGGCCAGCCAAAATTCCCCGGCTTCCTTGCCTGGTTAAATTCATCATACCCCATTTTGGTTGTTCTTGTATCTTCATTTGCATCAGGACCCACTTCTCCCCAATATAAAAAACCTGTTTTACTATCCAATGAGGGCCGCCAGGGGTTTCGGTCGCCCATGACGTAAATCTCAGGCCTTGTCTTTGGCGTTCCTTTTGGAAAAAGATTTCCATCTGGTATGGAATAAGTACCATCATCTTCGGGATGAATGCGCAGGATCTTGCCCCTTAGGTCGTTTGTATTTCCTGATCCCCGCTGGTCATCCCAACTGCTCCTGCCCGGACGCTCGTCNNCCCGTATTATTTCCAACTGTAAGAAAAAGGTTGCCTTTTTCATCCCATGTCATACCTCCTCCGGTATGGCAGCAGGTTTCGCGCTGGCTTGCGATTTCAAGCATTATTTTTTCTGAGCCCGCTGTCAGCTTATCATCGACCAATTCCCAGCGGGAAAGAACAAATTTCTTTTCAGTGGGATGAGCGTAATAAAAGTATGCCCAGTGGTTCTTCTCAAATTTCGGATCTATTGTAAATCCTACAAATCCTTCTTCGGCTTCAGTAACCCTGCCATCCGTGCTTGTATATTTGGTGTTTACGGGTTGCGTGGCAATAAGCTTGACTGTTTTTGAAGCAGGATCGTACATCTCAAGTCCGCCTTTGCGTTCTGCAATATAAACCCGTCCGTTTTTCAGCACTTCAAAATTCATGGGTTCATCGAGCGAGCCGCTCGTGAGTACCACTGGAGTGAAGCGGTTCTCATCGGGCTTTGTTCTGTCAAGCGGTGGTTCTTTTTCGGGATGTTTACAGGAAATAGATAGCAAACTGATTAAGATCAAAAAAATGCTGATTTTACCGATTGGTATTCGTGATTTAGGAGAATATTGTGTCATGGCAGCTTTCGTTAAAAAGAATTTATGGCTTGGCTTAAAAAAATGAGCAATACAATTTACCTGTTACTCTTTCAAAACAATCCAGATCTGAAATCTTTGCGGCGAAATACAAATTTATTGTGGCGATTTACCTGTTGGTAATAAAATGATATTTTCCTGAACCTACCTGGATGGCAAAATATCCATTTTCAAATCCTCTTATCTGAATATCTTTTGAAGCGCTTAAAGGACTTTCGTTTTCCGAAATTGCATCTCCCTTCAAAGCAGGAATATAAATGGTCGCGCTCGTATTTGCAGGTATCTCAACATCCATAACGAGCTTATTGTTCTCTAATTTCCAGCCGGACCGTATCCTTCCGTAATAAGTTTCAAATTCCGCGTTAACCTGGGTCAGCCCTCCGCCAATATGGGGCATTATCTTTATTTTCTTATAACCGGCACCCTCTTCGTATGTGTCAATTCCCGCAACCACCCGGTACATCCAATCTCCGATGGCCCCATAGGAATAATGATTGAACGAATTCATGCCGGGCGTCTCAAAACTGCTATCCGGTTTAATACCGTCCCATCTTTCCCAGATAGTTGTTGCACCCA
>PLCH01000026.1 GCA_003135585.1 Chitinophagaceae bacterium | reverse complement strand
CCTTTGGCGCAGCAAAGGGTTCTCGACCATCAATATCCTGGGTCTGACAGTTGGGATGGCAAGCGCAATTTTAATTTTGTTGTGGATTCAAAATGAAATGAGCTTTGACCGCTTCCACAATAACAAAGACAGGTTATACGAGGCCTGGGACCGCGAAACATTTGATGCCGATCTGCATTGTTGGAATACAACTCCTAAAATATTAGGCCCCACTCTAAAACAGGATTACCCCGAAATAGAGAATGCGACCAGGGTGAACTGGGGCAACAATTTTCTGTTTACAATTGGAGAAAAACGAATTACCGCAATGGGTACCTGTGTAGACCCAGCTTTTCTTACCATGTTTAGTTTTCCTCTTGTGAGAGGCGAAGTAAAATCAGCATTGAACGACGTGTATTCTATAACGTTGACAGAATCATTCGCCAAAAGATTGTTTGGCAACGAAGACCCGACTGGCCAGATAATTAAGTTAGATAACCGGGACAATTTTACCGTAAAGGCAATTATGAAAGACCTGCCCAATAATACCAGGTTCAAATTTGATTATTTGTTACCCTGGGCATACATGGACAAAAGAGGTTGGAGTGACAGCAACTGGGATAATAATTCAACACAAACTTTTGTCCAACTAAAACCCGGTACGTCCATTGCTTAGGTGAATGGCAAAATTAAGAACGTCATCATAAAACACCTGGATGGAAAAGAGAAAATAGAAGTGTTTCTTCATCCTGCCGGTATGTGGCACTTATATACCGATTTCAAAAAAGGAAAGGTAGTGGGCGGCGCAATAGAAACAGTAAGAATGTTTGGTATCATTGCCGCCTTTATTCTGCTTATTGCCTGCATCAATTTCATGAACCTGAGCACTGCAAGAAGCGAGAAGCGTGCAAAGGAAGTCGGGATTCGAAAAGTAGTTGGCGCACAAAAAAATTCACTTGTCAGCCAGTTCCTTGGCGAATCAATCCTACTTGCTTTCCTTGCAGGAATTCTCGCGCTCATAACCGTACAACTTTGCCTTCCTGCATTCAATACACTTACACAAAAACAATTGCATGTAGAGTATAGTAACATTTATTTCTGGATAGCAGGCCTGTCATTCATCTTGTTCACGGGTGTTTTGGCTGGCAGTTACCCTGCCTTCTACCTGTCTTCCTTCCAACCTGTAAAAGTTTTAAAAGGCACCTTCAAAGCGGCCCATGCGGCCATCAATCCACGCAAAATATTGGTGGTATTGCAATTCAGCTTTGCTATCATACTGATCATTTGTACCATTATAGTTGAACGGCAGATCAACTATGCGCAGGACCGCCAGGCAGGTTATTCGAAGAACAACCTTATCTATCATTTTATAACAGGTGATATAGACAAAAATTATAAGCTTATTAAGAACGAATTACTGAGCAGCGGCACCGCAATATCGGTCAGCAAGACAAGTGCCCCGCTTACCGAAGGCTGGAGCAATACCTGGGGCATGGAATGGGGAGGCAAAGATCCAAACGACAAGGCCATTTTCAACCGCTTCTGTGCCGATGAGGATATCGCCAAAACAGCAGGCCTTTCCCTGCTACTGGGCCGCGACCTCAATTTAAAAGAATTCCCCACAGATTCACTGGCTTGTTTGCTAAACGAGTCCGCAGTAAAGCACATGAAATTAAAAAACCCGATCGGCGAGCTGGTTAAGGACGATGGCTTTACCTGGCATGTCGTGGGTGTTATCAATGACTTCGTTCTTCAATCCCCTTACGATCCGTTGGTGCCCATGATGATTGAGGGAACCAAGGGATGGTTTAATGTTATTCATATTAAATTGAATACTGAAAGGAGTACTACCCAAAACCTAAAGGCTGCAGAAAAGATTTTCAAAAAATACAATCCCGAATACCCTTTTGAATCCAAATTCATAGACCAGGAGTATGCACTCAAGTTTGCCGACACCCAACGCACGGCAACACTTATCGGATTGTTCGCAGGACTTACCATTTTCATCTCCTGTCTGGGTCTGTTCGGGCTTGCCACTTATATGGCTCAAAGCAGAATCAAAGAGATCGGCGTAAGAAAGGTGCTGGGCGCATCTGTATATAATATTACTTCCTTATTATCAAAAGAGTTCCTCTTGCTGGTCATCATCTCTATTGTCATAGCATCCCCTGTGGCATTTTATGCTATGCACAAATGGTTGCAGGGATATGAATATCGAATAAATATACAGTGGTGGGTTTTCCTGGCCTCGGGTATTTTATCCATTATCATTTCATTGGTANNCAAACCCGGTAAAGAGTTTGAGGACCGAATAAATTACGAACGATTTATCTTATTATCCCAGGACTCTACCGGATCAAACAGTACTAGTCACGATTAGAATTGATGCGTTCAAACAAGGAGGAAAGCCAAGACTTAATATTACTTGTAATATTCAACTAATTTTTGGATTGGGTGCACAGCAAATGGATAAAAAATCCTTATTTTGTAAAAGGCATTCGAGCAACAAGATATTCCTCCAGCATAGCTACAAAGTGTTAACGATGCGGTACTTTCTGTCAACATAGAATTCATGAAAATTAAAGCCATCATAACCGGAGCAACCGGCATGGTCGGGGAAGGTGTCCTGCTTGAGTGCATCAAACATCCCGATGTAGAAAATGTTTTGGTCATCAATCGGAAGCCAGGAGGAATCTCGCATGCCAAGCTTCGCGAAATTATTCATACTGATTTTTTTAATCTGGCAACCATAGAGCAACAGTTGGTCGGATACAATGCTTTCTTCTTTTGCCTGGGCGTTTCATCCGTAGGCATTAGCAAAGAGGAATATAAGCTCATTACCTATGACCTCACACTGAACATAGCGCAGCTCTTAGCAAAATACGACTCGGAAATGACCTTTTGTTATGTTACGGGTGCAGGTACCGACAGTAGTGAGCGAGGACGAATTAACTGGGCGCGCGTGAAGGGCGCTACTGAAAATGCCCTGATCCGGTTGTTTAAAAGTTC
>PLCH01000269.1 GCA_003135585.1 Chitinophagaceae bacterium | reverse complement strand
AGCAATGAGTCATAATGTTTTTTTGGATTGCTGACAAAAGAGCCAATACACATTCCATAAATAAACATAGAAAAATAGCCGAAAGCGATTGTCACCGGATGCCTTATGGTAAGGTAAACAAATCTTTCCTTGCCCGACATGTCAAGAAATTTTTTCCTCGTAGCGATGGGGTAGGATCCGATACTGGCACTGAATAATTTGGAATTATTGTTGTGGTGATGATCATGCGATCTCTTCCATATGCTGGTGGGTGAAAGCATGTATATTCCAACAAAAGTCATGATAACATTGGCGACTTTAGATTTTGTCAAAATCGTATGATGCTGGTGGTCATGATAAATGATAAACATGCGAATCAACAGGAGCCCAGCAATGATACTGCTGGTAATTCTTAACAGAAGAAAAGGCAAAAAGACAGTGCCAGCAAGAGCCAACAATAATAGAAAGAGGGTGGATAAGGCCAGATACCAGCTTTTGCTTCTAATCTCCTTTGCAAATGGTTTTGTAGCCAATATCAGATCTTTACCCTGAAGCATAGGCATATCAATTTTAAAGGGGTTAAAGTTAAGAAAAAAATTACACTCTATTATGTTTCCATCGCCGGTGGGTCCATAACCAGAATTCCGGTTGTCTGACGATATCTCTTTCCAATCTTTTGGTATGAGCTTCTGTAATTTCACCCTCAACAGGAGGAAAAGGAGGCATTTTCAATATATCTGCCATAAGTGTGTAATATCCTCTGGCGGTCCGGTTTACTGATACGTAAAGGACCGGGTATTCCATTTTTTGTGCTATCTTCTCGGTTCCCACAAAGACGGGAGTTTCCTGGTTTAGAAAATTCATCCAGTAAGCCCTGTCGGGCAGAGGTGTCTGGTCAGCGATAAAAGCAGTGGCATTCAATTCATCCTTGTTACGCAACATATCCCTGAATGCATTTTTCATTGCGATCAGCCTGGTTCCGAATCTCGTCCTCATTTTAACCACCAGCCCGTTAAAATATTTGTTGGCCAGGGGATGATAGATAACGTATAATTGGTGGCTGCATCTGATGCTGAAAGTATTACCAGCCCATTCCCAATTGCCAAAATGTCCCATAACGATAATTAAGCTTTTCTTCTCATCCGCCATCCGGTTAAAAAGCAGTTCTGCAGTAGGATCGAAGGAACAATGCTTTAGCATATTTGATTTGCTAATAGTCAGTGTCTTAAACGTTTCGAGGAAAAGATCGCAGAAATACCGGTAAAATTTTTTGCAAATGGCCTGAATTTCCTTTTCATTTTTTTCGGGAAAAGCATTCCGTAAATTCTCTAAGACCACAACTTTCCGGTAACCGGCTATGTGATATAGCAGAATAAAAAGCCCATCCGATAAAATATAAAGCACCGGAAAAGGTAATAAGGATAAAAGGTAAATAAAGGGAAGCGTGAAATAATAAATAAGAACTGACAATTTTTTTGGCATTAAAAGATGGCCGCAAAGATAAAAATAAAAAAACAAAAGACCCTGCTTTAAACCGAAACGATTTGTGAAATCTCAGGGGAATATAATTGAGAAAAGTTCGATCGATGCTTCCGCCGTCAACAAACAAGACGCAGTCGGACCGATGGAATAAAATAATTATATTATTCAATTCGCCCATCCGGTGCCTTATTTATAAATTCTCAAGGGCGTTGCGTCTTTTGCCCTTGAGTTGTTTGAAATGGGATGGTGTGAGGCCCGTAATTTTCTTGAATTGGGAAGAAAGATGGGCCACGCTGCTATAATTCATACGGTAGGCGATTTCTGTAAGATTGAGTTCATTGTAAACAAGTAATTCCTTTACACGTTCAATTTTATGAGTGATCAAAAACTTTTCAATGGTGGTGCCCTGCACATCTGAAAAGAGATTGGCCAGATAGGTGTAATCGTGATTCAGCCTTTTACTTAAGAATTCGGAAAAATTTACCTCCAGGGGTTCCTCTGAATAATGCACCAATTCAACAATGATATTCTTGATTTTTTCAATCAGCATACTTTTCTTATCGTCCATCAACTCCAGTCCGGATCGTTGTAAGGCTACTTTGAAATTATCGTGTTGTTCCCCAGAAATTTGTTCGAAGATCTCCACCTCGCCCAATTCGACGATTATATAGTGTAAGCCTAGTTTTTTCAATTCTTCCTTTACAACCATCTTACACCGTATGCATACCATATTCCTTATATACAGCTTCAATTGAGGTTTTTTTAACTTATTAGCTTTAGGTTATTCATCGCAATTTAAGCTAATCGCTTTAAATTAAGACAATTGCAGGTAGGAAATTGTCCCCAAGGCAGTCAATGCGTTTTGTTTTTCAATCCTTTAAAGCTTAGGTTTTTTACCATTTTGCCGTTAACCATACATTAGCGGAGTTTAATTTTGTGGCGGGCGGTATACATTTTTTTTGTAGCAAAAGCGGGGAGCGTTGGATTATGAATTGCTGTACCTGCCTTCGTTAATTGTGAAAACGGGCTGAGCGGAATCTTTGTAAATAAATTGAAAGGTGGCCGCAAAGAAATGAATAATTCAGGGAATTAAGACACTGCAAACTTCCCGTGCACCTAAAAACAATCTCCAGGTTCAGGGTGTTTCCCCTTCTTTAATAGTACCTTCCGATAAGGTGATTGTCCTCTATCATTTTTTTCATTTCGGTCCGGATGGTAAGTATATTGCCATTGTAAGTGATTCGGAAAAGAAGTAAGTATATTTTTTTCGGGTGTTAATAATCGGTCAAAAAAATGACCCTGCCGTTTCTTTTCTTTCAATTTTTATTTAAGCCCGGCTCTTTTTATTCAAAAGAATTTTCAGTCAGAGTGTACTGAAAGTATTTTTTATGCCCGATGATCCTTGGTCAATAGATATTTATTTAATAATTCCTTGCCCTTCATTATGGCCGCCCGTCCACTGGACTCAATGCCATACCAACCTTTATAACCCGAAGCTTTGCACAACCCGATCATTTTAGCCGTAAGTTCTTCGCTGGGCTGGTTTCTGTAAGACATGCCTTTGGCAAATGGAATTGTCTTTTTCAAATAGGCGTAGTTGTCAAAATCAACAGCGGGCTCCCGCCAGTCGAAGTAGGTTCCAAAAAAAGGATGATTGACTTTCTCCATCAGCGCAACCATCCAGTCTGGGTCGTTGGATACACCGCCATGATTTTCAATAAGGATCCTTATGCCCGACGGGGTAGCATATTCCAACAACATAAGATAGGTTTCCTCCGCATACTGTAAGGCCTCCTTTTTCGATACACCCTTGGGGCCCCGGCAGTTGGTCCGGATGGCATGGCACCCTAAATAATGGGCTACGTCTACCCATTTACGATGGTTAATTTCGAATTGTTTTCGATCTTTTTTTACGGATGAACATCCATCCCCTTCCTCATCTACCATGATCAATACCATGGTGACGCCGTTATCTTCTGCATTTTTTTTCAATACATTCAGATATTCNNATCTTTTCTGGCAATGCACGGAAAATCAGGCGTTTTCCATTTTCCGCTTTTTATCTCCTCCACCAGCGCCCATTGGGCCAATGATATATCATCCTTGATCATACACTTTTGATTTTGTCAAAGCTCCCATCCTTTTCGGTATTCCCTGACGAGGTATTTATTGGCTTCGGGGAAATTGGTGATTTTCATATTTGGCGAATCATATTCCACTCTTTTCCCTGCTCTCAGAGCGACGCCTCCTAATAGAATAGTTTCAGTAATCGGACCGGCCAATAAAAAACTTCCGGGCGATTGGGTTTTGTTCCTGAAGGCATCGATCCAGGTATCGTTGTTCCTGTCCGTATTTTCTTTGGGAACTGCCTCCCCCTTCATATAACTGTTCATCTTCTCCTCCGGGATGATCCGAGGATTTTCATTACGGAAACCACCAAGGATTTTTCCTTTATCGCCGACAAACATCATTCCTTCGCGTTCCAATGATCCTTCACCCAGCTCTTCCGGAGTTGGGGGTTTCATACCCCCGTCATACCAAATAAGATCGAATGCAGGCAAGGTTGCCTGTGCCGGGAATTTAAAACGGACTATGCTGGAATAGGGAAAGGCTACATTGTTCAGCACTTCGTCACTCACATGGTTTGTGATTGCACAGGTCGTAGTGCCGAAGGCTTCGGCACTTAAGGGAGGGGTATTGATGCCCAAAGTCAGGAACATGGGCCAGAGACTATAGTGTCCCATATCAGCTATGCTGCCCGCTCCAAAATCATACCACCCGCGGAATACACAATTGGTGTAATTGGGATGGTAGGGACGGTCGGGAACCGGACCCAGCCAAAGTCCCCAATCCAATCCTTCCGGTACTGGGGGTGTATCCGTCGGGTTCGATACCCATTGCGGCCAGACAGGCCGGTTGGACCAGTTATGTATTTCCTTCAGGTTTCCGATAGCGCCATCGCTGATCATTTTTTTTACGATGTCATTCCCGCTTCTTTTACTGTAGGCCAACAGGTGAGTGCTCACGCCTGTTTTCCTGGCTGTTTCGATTGACAACCTTCCTTCATACATCCGGTTGNNGGCTATGGGTTTGTGAATGACAACATGTTTCCCCTTTTTCATGGCGGCTATTGAAATGGTGGCGTGATGATGATCTGGCGTCATAATCTTCACGGCATCCACATCCTTTTGCTTTTCCAGAAGCTCGCGGAAATCAGCGTAGGAGGCGCAGCCTTTATAAGCAGCCGACCGGCCAGATTTAGCATAATATTTTTCAACAAATTCCTTTCCGATTTCCCGCCCGCCTGGGATGCCGTCAAAACCCTCTCCCCAGGAAGGTTCCTTTAACGCGGTTCGTATATTGTCCCGAATCTCATTAGGTGACCAGTCCACATAATTCGTACTTATCTTATTAGGATCACAAACGGCCACTATCTGCAATTTGGGATTCGCAATCAATTCAATCATTTCTCTCATACCCTGCGTACCACAGCCGATATAGGCCAGTGTGAGTTTGTCACTGGGAGCAATGAATCCCCGGCCTCCCAAAACATGCCTGGGCAGAATAGTAAATGCTACTGAAGCGGCAGCGGCAGATCCAAGGAATTGCCGCCGGTTAAATCTTTTTTGAGTTGCCATTATTTATTTTTTTTTGTTTGCCTGAACTGAACCNNTTACAAGCATATTTTTTTGCTGCCTGAATTGCAACGACAACTGTTCCAGGTAATTTGGCCAATGGATATTTGCTAACCGTCAGTTACAACAAGGGAGGCCCCAATTCATAGTATTACAAACCATTTATTTTCTGAGTCTTTTGTGTAGGACAATCCGTTGCTCATGACGTGTACTTGTTTTCCGCCCTCCGGGCTCACAAAATTCTTTTGTTCGTAAACACGGATGCCGTTGTTTTCCCTTGTGAGATGAACGATAAGGGCATTGAGTGAAGGCGCTACTTCATTTAACCATTGATCATCGGTCTCTTTAACAAATGCCTGGCTCATATTTTTTATTTTTGATATTTTTGTAGGCTGAATACGGGCATGTATGGATTCCCAAAGGTAGGAAACCTGGATTTTAGCCTTTGTTAATAGTTGTCCGAAAAATTGTGTATATTTTTATTATTTTAAACAACTCCGGATTATGAGGATCTCATTTACATTTTTCCTGGCTTCCTGCATTTGGGTCACGACTCTTGGACAGATTAGGTATGGCGATAACAAAACTGCGGGGCATTACCTGGCTGCGAGGGGTTTTAAAATGTATTATGAAACATATGGGAAGGGAGAACCCTTGCTTTTCATCCATGGCAATGGAGGTTCACTAGGTAATTTTTCAAACCAGATTCCTTTTTTTTCAATGCATTACAAAGTAATTGCCGTGGATAGCCGGGCTCAGGGAAAATCTGCAGATGCTGGAGATTCCTTGACTTTTGAAATGATGGCAGACGATTTCAATACCTTGCTGGATTCCCTTCACCTTGACAGCTGTTATGTGATTGGTTGGAGTGACGGTGGTATAAATGGACTCCTATTGGCTATACGGCATCCTGGAAAAGTGAAAAAACTGGCCATTACCGGCGCTAATCTCTGGCCCGATACGACAGGACTTACACCTTACGTGTACAGCCTGATAGTACAAAGCAGCGCAGAACTGCGCAAAAAGCAACAAACGCCTGACATAAAAAATCAACTGAAAATTTCTGATCTGGATCTAAATGAACCCCATATCAGCCTTGAACAATTACATACTATACATTGTCCTACCTTGGTCATTGGGGGAGACCATGATGCAATTCCTTCCCGTCATACTATGCTGATTTCTGAAAATATCCCGCAATCCTATTTGTGGATCATCCCAAATTCGGGGCATTCAACTCCCATATTTAAAAAAGAACAGTTTAACGCTGTGATTTCTGATTTTTTTAGAGATCCATTCCGCAAAATTGAAGGGGCTGCCACTTTCCAATAGCCTACTATATTTTATTGGGCAGGCAACCTCAAAATCAACCTTCCCGTTATATTAATTTATGAAATTAAAATTAATCCTGACCACCGCGTCCTTAATTTCTGGACTTTTCTTTGCGGCAAATTGGAACGTCGATGGACCAAGAGCAAAGATTATGTTTAGTGTAAAGGGACCATTTGGAACCGTGCATGGAAGTTTCTCAGGTCTGAAGGCAACCATTCAGTTCGATGAGAAGGATTTGGCCGGGAGTTCCATTACTGCAAGCATTGAGTCAAAATCAGTGAGTACGGGGGTGGGACTTCGCAATTCAGATCTGCGTAATAAGGAAATATGGTTAAATTCAGAAAAATACCCCACCATCAGTTTTCATTCCAAGAAAATTCAGAAAACTGCAAACGGATTTACGGCACTGGGCGAGTTAACTATTAAATCTACTACCAAAGAGGTAGGAATCCCGTTCACATTCACTGCCAAAGATAACACCGGAGTTTTTAAAGGAAAGTTTCATATCAACCGGGAGGATTATAAGGTTGGAAGTAAGGGCGGTTCAGTGGGCGATGATATCACGCTTACCCTCGAAGTACCGGTAAAAAAATAGATTGATATAAAATAATATTTCACAATCTATCCCTGAGTCCATCAATTTTGATACGCTTTCTCCTTTGTATCGGGTGGCAAATAGATGATTTTCTTCCCAATGAATATTCAAGAGTACCCCATTTGTCTAAGAACAACTGTTGATTACTACCGGCCTCCAGCTCCTGCAGTCATTTGGTTAAATTTTTTTCAATTGAATAACCTGGTTAATATCCATCCACATGAACACCGGTATCTATTCCATGTAATTTTCATGGAATGCAGATAATGTATCCAAGGTAAATATGTTTCATTCTTTGGAAATAATCACTAATTTTCAGNNGTTCATAATTAAAATTTTATACCGTGAAGAAAATAATGGTTCAGATTATTGCAACCTTGGTATTTTTAGCCACTTACAATTGCAACGCCCAGGAAATTTCTACCGTATGGTCAAAGGCAACGGCCAATAAATGGTACNNGGGGATAAAGGTTGGTTAAGGGGCTGCGATTTTATACCCAGCACCGCCATTAACCAGCTGGAAATGTGGCAGGAAGATACCTTTGATAGCAGCACAATCAACAAGGAATTGGGGTACGCGCAGGGCATCGGTCTTAATTGCATGCGGGTGTTTCTACATCATTTGGTCTGGCAGGAAAATCCTGAAGGATTTAAGCAACGAATCAATCAATATTTGCAAATAGCCAATTCTCATCATATCCTGACCATTTTTGTATTTTTTGATGATTGCTGGAATGAAAATTATAAGGCAGGCACCCAACCTTTGCCAAAGCCAGGGATCCACAATTCGGGATGGTTAAGGGACCCCGGGGGTCTTTTATATAAGGACCAAACTCTGGTAGATCTATTAGAAAGATATGTAAAAGATATTCTTACAACTTTTAGGAATGATAAAAGGATTTTACTCTGGGATTTGTATAACGAACCTGGCAATTCGGCGTACAAAAATAAGAGCCTGCCTTTGTTAAGAAAAGCATTTTTTTGGGGTAGGCAAATTAATCCATCGCAGCCACTTTCTGCGGGTGTCTGGGACCAAAGCCTATCTGATTTGAATTCCTTCCAATTGTCTCATTCAGATGTGATCACTTACCATAATTATCAAGATGAAAGTGGCCACAGACAATGTATCGATACGTTGGAAAAGTATAAGCGTCCCCTGATATGCACAGAATATATGGCCAGATTACGGAATAGTACTTTTTTTAATATTCTGCCAATCCTAAAGGCCCAGCATATTGGCGCGATCAGTTGGGGGTTGGTTGCCGGGAAAACAAATACAATATATGCCTGGGATTCACCCATGCCCGATGGGACAGAGCCAAAAATCTGGTTCCACGATATTTTTCGACCGGATGGTACGGCTTTTAACCAGAAAGAAACAGACTTCATCCGTTCACTCACCCGTAATCCATAGGGCATGAGGGCTTCTATATTACCCCAGCTTCGTCTTTGGATTCTGAGCGGGATCGATTGAACGGGGCTATCAAAAATGTCTTTCTATTTAAAATGAGCTGGAAGATTTGTAGGATTGGCTATCTAAACATTAATTTTGCTTTCTGCTTTGAAATACCCCGTAACTATATTACTGATAATTGTTATCTCGCTTCAAACATTTAGCAAATGCTTTGTTATTTTAGGATACGAAATCAATAAAGACTATATTTCTAAAAACTTGTGGTNNCCTGTTACCTTAAAAAAAAATTAGCAAAGGAAGAAACTGGGCAGCCGACCGGTAAAAATGGACAGCGGGAAGTTATACAGATACAATGGGTTTCCCAAGATAGCCCGAATATGGAGTTTTTTTCACTTTCAATCTGCAAACCTAATAACTTATTTTATCTCATCGGAAAATCTCAGGAATTCAGCCTCTCCTTTTTCCAGCCTCCGCAATGTTAGCATCCTTTCTTCTTCTCGGTTAATCTACANNTCCTAGCAGATTGGGTTATCCAATAATTTTCGAAGGTCAGCTGTCAGATTCCGAAAGATTCGTTTTTCCGGCATCATCTGAATCTCAGGGATTAATAAATGATTTCCATGCTTAAAAGGATTTTATTCTTTTTCAGTTTACTATATAGTTCACTCGCTGGTTTTGGGCAAAACCAGGTGACGGGAAAAATTATAGACCAGATTACCGATGAACCTATTGAATTTGCCAATATAAGTATGGGTGAAAATGGGAAGACGGTTCTTAGCGACGATCACGGGAATTTTAAAATAAAGTTTACAAAAGACAATATACTTCTTCATGTTTCGATGATTGGTTACAAGNNAATCCGTTACCGGCCGTCTTTTCCTGTAATTATGCTTGAAAGAGGACCTGTGGATCTGAAGGAAATAATCATTAGTCCACAAACCAACAACGCTTCCTTTCACACCATCAGCTCCATTGACTTAAATATGCGCCCGGTTAATTCCGCGCAGGATCTGATGCGCCTGGTTCCCGGATTATTTTTGGGGCAGCACCAGGGAGGTGGAATCGCAGAACATATTTTTTTCAGAGGTTTTGATGCTGACCATGGAACCGATGTGAATGTTTCCGTGGACGGAATGCCTTTGAACCTCGTCTCTCACGTACATGGTCAGGGATTTTCCGATCTTCATTTTTTGATTCCTGAACTGGTTACCAAATATGAATTCGGCAAAGGTCCATATTACGCGGATCATGGCGATTTTACGACCGCGGGATATGTGAATTTCAATACGGTTGATGTATTGAATAAAAATCTGGTAAAACTTGAGGCAGGCCAGTTTAATTCAGGAAGATTTGTGACCATCCTGAATTTATTGTGTGATAAGGCAAGGCTCAGGGGCGAGAGCGCTTATATTGCCTGGGAGGCTGCCTATACCGATGGCCCGTTTGATCTGGCCCAGCATTTAAACCGGCTTAACTTATTCGGAAAATATAATATTATTCTTGGTGCTCGGAACAAACTTCGTATCACACTCTCAACTTTTAGCAGTGGCTGGCGTTCTTCCGGCGAGATTCCGGAAAGGACAGTCCTCGAGGGAATAACAGATCGTTTCGGATATATCGACAGCACGCAGGGAGGATATACCAGCCGCACAAACGCCGTTGTATTGCTCAGCTCTGGGCTATCAGAAAAACTTTTAATGGAGAACCAATTTTATTATTCAAAATACCACTTTAATCTTCGCTATGACGATACATTTTTTGCCAGTGACAGCATCAATGGTGATCAACTCAGGCAAAAAGAATCAAGGAATCTGGTAGGGTATAATGGCATACTTACGCACCGTTACTATTTTGGCAATAACGCCAGCCTTATTTCCAAAGCAGGTGCAGGTTGGCAATTTAACAGGATAAACAACAGTGAATTGTCACATATTACCCATGAAAATACTTTATTGGAATATTTTCAATTGGGAAATATTAATGAAACAGCCTTGAACGGCTTTATAGACGAAAATTTACAGATGGGCAAATGGTTACTGAACTTCGGTTCCCGCATTGACTATCTCAATTTTAATTATGAAGATAAATTGAATCCTCCAAAGCCTGCAAGGTCCGGACTAGTTGCATCCCCACAGCTAAATATTGAATACACTGCAAATTCTTCTTTTCAGCTTTATTTAAAAACGGGAAAGGGGTTTCATTCCAACGATGCCAAGGTGGTGATATCTAACCTGGGCCAGGAAATATTGCCTGCAGCCTATGGAGCTGATCTTGGCCTGAATTGGAAACCTTTTGCCCATATATATTTTAATATGGCCCTATGGTACCTGTATCTTCAACAGGAATTTGTATACAACGCGGATGACGGGACAACCAGTCCGACCGGCAAAACCAGAAGGCTGGGTTTGGACCTTTCTGCACGGTACCAATTTAATAAATGGCTCTTTGCAACTTTAGATATAAATCTTTCCAAGGCAAGATATATTCAGGCCGCAAAAGGAAATGACTATTTGCCATTAGCTGTCCCATTGTCCAGCGTGGGTGGTTTGGAATTTAAACTGGCCAATGGAATAAATGGTGGAATTAGCTACCGGTATATGAAGGATCGGCCCGCCAACCAGAATAATTCCCTGGTAGCGAAAGGATATTTCGTCTGTGATCTTACGGCCAATTACACCAAAAAGAAATATGAAATAGGATTTGAGATCCAGAATCTTCTAAATACAGAGTGGAGGGAGGCTCAATTTGAAGTTCAATCAAGATTGAGGCTTGAATCCCATCCAATAGATGAGATCAGCTTTACTTCGGGAACACCTTTTTTTGCTAAATTGAAATTTGCTTTGTTTTTTTAAGGAGGATATCAAAAAATCACTGACAGCTACTTTAATTTAAAGATTACACCCAGCTGGAAGTTGGTAATATCATACCCAGCCTCTGCATTGAAGCCAAACATGGGTGTAAGAAAATAAGATGCACCTGCAAAGACACCGAAAACAGGAATCACTTCATTGTAATTATAGTTAATATCATTTTTGTAATCATAGTGATGGAATCCCAACCCGGTAGATAACCCTCCATAGGTATCCAGACCACGAACTTTCCATCCAAAATGCCAAGCGGACCTTCCAGCAAATACTATCGTATGCGAGCGGTAATCAGCATAATAACCACCATTCGAAAATGACCCTCCAATCTCGGCTCCCAGGGTGATAATACCAGGACCTGCATGCCACAATCCCCATTCTAAGGCACCCTTTACACCAAATGGAGAATGGGAATAATCGCCCCTGTAATCAATCCCCGCACCTATTCCCAGGTTAAGAACGACGCTTCCTATTTTTACCGGCGAAATCGTTCCCATTTCGCGACGCGTCTGTGCCTTGGGAGTGCCTGAAATCAAAAAGCAGTTAACAAGAGATGCAATTGCTATTAATTTTATTTTTTTCATTACATCCAGTCATACAAATATGATACCAAGGCATAAAAATATGCCTTATAAGTAGGCCGGGTAAGACATAAAAATTTATTTTGGATGGGATGATAATTATTTTATTTCCGTACCCTTGTGCCTAACATGTGGCTACTATTTGAAAGACTATCTGAATATTTATTTGCGTGACGGAAACAGGAGAAAATTAAGATACAATCAACAGAATAAAAACCTGGGATAAATTTATGATATCCAAATGCGAACCAAAGGATTTCCATGAAATTTACGAAATTATAAATGATGCTGCATTGGCCTACCGGGGGATAATTCCGTCGGACAGATAGCGCGAGCCCTACATGTCAGAGTAGGAGTTAAAAAAACAAATAGATGAAGGTGTTCAATTTTGGAGGTATGTGGAGGATACCAGGATACTGGGAATAATGGGTATTCAGTTTAAAAATGATGTTACGCTGATTCGTCACGCATTTGTCCGTACAATTGAAAGAAAAAAAGGGATAGGAAGCAAGTTGCTTGAGCATCTATGTGCAATTTCTACAACACCGGTATTAATAGGAACCTGGGCAGATGCAAGCTGGGCAATTGAGTTTTATCAAATACACGGGTTTCGTTTATTGCCTGAGGACGAAAAAAATATATTACTACGCAAATATTGGACGATACCCCTTCGTCAAATAGAAACGTCTGCAGTATTGGCTGCTAGGAACTGGGACTGTAAAACTGAAGGCTGACCGTACCATGGCAACAGATGCCGGTGGGGGTTGTTGTCTCCATCAAAGATTTCCGTATGCTTTTACCTTATTTCAAATACAGCTTAGGCCCCCTTTTTTTGGAATTGATTCTGTGACCCGAACAATCGACCAGAGAAATATATAAAGAATTATTGGATATTTATAATAATTAGGTAAGAAATACATATCTTCAAATCTGTAACCAAAATTGAGTAGGCGTTAGCCAAACTGCGTGAAGTTCAAATATCGCAGCCATACTCATTTTATCTTATTTCTGTCTCTCATAACCATACTTCAATATCCTATCGGCAATTATTTGACCGAATGAAGTCAATCGCCTGAAACCGGCGAAAAATCCTAGTGACTTACTCTTATAACTAATTCGGTTTAAAATCTAATGAGTTTATCTCCCGGCAGGTAGCAAATTCCTGTGCAAAACCGTTGACTTTTCCAAAGAATATCCAAGAATTTCATTTTGTCAGCATAAGGTATTGATATCGAACTATAACACTGTAAAAAAACAATGAATAAAATATTTACCCTTAGTGGTTTATTATTTTCTGCTTTGACCTTAAAAGCTCAGGTGGATGTCCTGACCCAACGTAACGATGCTTACCGCACGGGCCTGAATAGCAACGAAACTGTCCTGAATACCAGAAATGTCAGACCGGCAACTTTTGGAAAATTGTTCAGTCATGCGGTGGACGATCAGATATATGCACAACCCTTGATCGTGACAGGGGTTTCCATTCCTGCCGTTGGAATAAGAAATGTGGTCTATGTAGCTACAGTAAATAATTCAATATATGCATTTGACGCGGACAACGGCAGTGTGGTGAATCCCTACTGGAGTAAAAATTTATCTCCAACCGGTTCCCGCGCTCCGGCAATCACTGATATTGCTGGGGCCCCCTGTATTAATTTTTCCGGAAACTTTGGAATCGTCGGAACGCCCGTGATTGATAAAAATTCGCACACCTTATACGTAGTTGCCCGGACGGTCATACCAGGGTCCCCTACAACCTGGCAGCAGTATCTTCATGCCATTGATATTACCAATGGTTCCGAAAAGCCTGGAAGTCCTGTCCTGATAAGTGCTACAATAAATGGAACGGGAGACGGACAAAAGAATGGGGTGGTGGCTTTCAACCCGGCTACCCAAAATCAAAGACCCGGCCTTTTGCTCCTGAACGGGATTGTTTATATTGGCTATAGTTCCCATTGCGATTATAGTCCCTACCATGGATGGCTATTAGGGTATGATTCAGCTACCCTGGTACAAAAAATCGTCTATAATGATACTCCTGACGGAGGATTGGGGGGTATTTGGATGAGTGGTGTCGGCCCCGCAGCTGATGAACTGGGTAATATTTATGTTGCTACCGGCAATGGAACCGTTGGAGTCGGTAGCGACCCGACAGCAATAAGAAACCGTGGTGAAAGCCTCTTAAAACTTACTCCCGCGACAAATACTTTACAGGTAAGCAGTTTTTTTACTCCGAGCGACTATGTAAGCGCTAACATAAATGATTTGGATTTTGGAGTTGTCCAGGTACTATTGATTCCAAATACCAAGCTCGCTATCAGTGGTTCCAAGGAGGGGCTTCTCTTCCTTGTGAACCGTGACAATATGGGCGGGTTTAATGCAAGCACCAACAATGTAATTCAAACAGTTAATCTGGGCTCCTACTCAAATCTTCATGCTTCCATGGGATATTACAGAGGGATTAAAAACGAGTTTGTGTATGCCTGGAGTGAAAATGCGGCGCTGACAGCACTGTCATTTAACAGGGCTTCAGGAAATTTTACATTAGCCAATACCGTTAGCAGCAGTATTCAGGGGCCGCGGGGCCAAACGGGAGCCTTTCTTTCCACTTCCTCCAACGGACCCAATGATTCTACCGGCGTGCTTTGGGGGGTTCATGCATCCGGTGGCTGTGATGCCGAAACCGGGGTTTGTCACGGGATCCTGCATGCGATCGATGCTAACAATGTGAAAAGTGAATTGTGGAATTCAACCATGAACACCAGTGATGATCCGGGTAACTTAGCCAAATTCGTAAGCCCCACAATAGCCAATGGCAAAGTTTATATGGCAACTTTCTCACATCAATTGGTTGTTTATGGATTAAAGCCGGCCCCGCTTTCTGCCCACGCTGGTGGAAATCAAACCATTATTCTCCCTATCAATTCTGTAACTCTTACGGGATCAGCAAACAAAGGCACAGTCGGCGGACCGGTTGTTTCCACCCTATGGTCCCAAAGAAGCGGGCCTAACAATGCTATTATAACACCCGGGAACACGCTCACTACCCATGTCACCGGTCTGGTCTCGGGCAATTATGTGTTTAGATTAACTGTTACCGATAGTATGGGCAATACTGCATTTGACAGTTCCGTAGTAACGGTATTTGCACCGAGCGGGTCATCCTTAAATGTAAGGCTTTATGCAGGATCCTACCCTTACCAGAATCCGCTTTGGAATAACTGGAACATCGGAACGGGCGTGCAAATCAATAAATCTTCCGGAATATTGAAATACTCTGATGGATCAACCAGTCCGATCAGTGCAATGCTAAGCTATCAGGACAACCTCGCTGATAATGGAGGGGTATATACTTCAGGTGCAACCATGTGTCCGGATACAGTTTTGCGGTACACAAGTTATACCACATCCACCAGGATGTTGACGATAAGCGGGCTTAATAATGCAACCAAGTATAACCTTGAATTTTATGCAAGCAGAAACAGGACCGATGGTCAAACCACGACTTTTGCCATCGGAAATCAATCCGTAACAGTTTCAACAGATGTCAATACCTCAAATGCAGCCAAATTCGCCGCCATAAGCCCTTCCGGTGGCAGCATTGCTATTACCATAAGCCGGAACGGAGTCTATAATTATTTAAATGGCTTTAAAATTACAGGTAACATCCTAAATAGTCCTCCGACGGTTAGCGCGGGTGGTAATCAAACGATCACTGCTCCAGCCAATTCCGTAACATTATCTGCTATCGCTACCAAAGGAGGAGGGGGCCCGATTGTATCGACAACCTGGAGTGAGCTTAGCGGACCGAATGCCGCAAACCTGCTTGCTCCGGGATCTATAAGTTCCACGGCGTCAAATTTAATTGCAGGTACCTATCAATTTCAAATATTGGTAAGGGACAGTGTGGGTTCAACTGCCAGCTCCACCACACTTGTTACAGTAAAAATTCCTCCCGCGGTTAGCGCAGGTGGTAATCAAACGATCATTGCTCCCGCCAATTCCGTGACATTGTCTGCAATCGCAACCAAAGGAAGTGGGGGGCCAATTGTATCGACAACCTGGAGTGAACTAAGCGGACCTAATACCGCAAACCTCCTTTCTCCGGGATCTATAAGTTCCACGNNATTGCAGGTACCTATCAATTTCAGGTATTGGTAAGGGACAGTGTAGGTTCAACTGCCAACTCAACCACAATGGTTGTAGTGCAGCCTCTTATTCCGCCTAAGGTGAATGCAGGCGGCAATCAAACAATTTTTCTACCTGCCAATTCAACCANNCACTCTGTGGGCCCAAAGAAGCGGTCCCAATAACGCTTCCATAAGCAGCCCCAATTCCCTGAGCACCCAGGTAGGCGGACTTGTGACAGGAAGTTATGTATTTACATTAGATGATATTGATAGTGTTGGGGAAGATGCATCTGACAGTGCAATTGTAACAGTAAACCCAGCTGTTGGGCATACAATAAATGTAAGGTTTTATTCGGGATCCTTCCCCTTCCAAAACCCCTCGTGGAATAACTGGAATATC
>PLCH01000371.1 GCA_003135585.1 Chitinophagaceae bacterium | reverse complement strand
GCCGTGCGCCGATCCATCGAAGACAGCCTTCAACGCCTCGGTATAGATAGTCTGGATATTGTTTTTGTTCACGATTTGTCACCGGACAATAGATATCTTGGTGGGAAATGGTTGGAACATTTTGAAATAGCCAAACAAGGTGCGTTTCCTGAACTTTCCCGTATGCGTGAAGAAGGTTTGNNCTTTGATCAAAGCGTGGGGACTTGGTGTGAACAGACCCGAGCCGATCCTGGCTACAATGGAAGTAGCAGATCCTGATATTATCCTAATGGCATCACAATACTCATTGATTGATCATGAAAATGCTCTAAAAAATGTTTTTCCAGAAGTAAGAAAAAAAAATATCCAGTTAGTGATGGGCTCAGCATTGAATGCCGGATTTATTTCAGGAAGTGACCGATATAATTACGGTCATGAAATGCCTGCAGAATTTATTGCGAAAAGAAATCGATTGGCCGCTATAGCAGATGCCCATGGAGTGGATCTAAGAACAGCTGCTTTGCAATTTGCAGCTATGCCAGATGTAGCTGCTGCGGTAATTTGCGGCGCCAGAACAGGAAAACAAATAACCGAAGATGTTGGATCAATGAAAATAAAAATCCCCGCTGACTTCTGGGAAGAGCTGAAAGCTAAAAAACTAATCTCGGCAGAAGCACCTATTGTACCGGCCTTTTAAAAACTGGACAGTTTTTCAAAGGTGATGAATAGATTTTAGTTTTCAAAAGGAATCGGATAACAAATTAGTTTCAGACAGTTTGGGGCGTTTTGTCATTCTGCGACCAAAAATAGAATAGAATTTGTTCAAAGCGAGCCCGATCTGAACCCCTGCGCATTTTTCTTTATTTAAATGGATTTCGAAATTTAAAATTCTGCTGAAATGTATGCCTGGTAAGCATTTCACATGACCATTACGTGAACTGTAACAACAATCTAAAATTTTGGATTTTACCATTTATACTCATGTCTTTAAAAATACACCAGGTATAAAAAGAGGATAGGACAATTTACGAGCCCAGATCGACTGGCAGTTTATAGATCCGTTTGCCCGTGGCCGCATAAATGGCATTGCATAAAGCCGGGGTAAACGGCGGCACTGGTGGTTCACCCACCCCTGTGGGCTTATCTCGACTCTCGATGATGGATACATGGATTTGTTTGGGCGATTCGGGCATCCGGATGATCTTGTACCCATCGAAGTTGTTTTGCTCCACCTGGCCATTCTTGACGGTGATCTCACTTTTCAGTGCGATACTGGTCGAAAACTGTGCCCCTCCTTCGAACTGAGACCGGATCCGGTCTATGTTGACCGGCGTTCCGCAATCCAGGGCATAGTACACATTGGGGATGCTGATCTTATTGCCTTCGACTTTTACTTCTACTATGCAGGCCACATACGTTAAAAAACTTTTATGTGCGGCAAAACCCATTGCCGTGCCCCTGGAGAACTTTCTTCCCCAGCCAGCATCCCTTGCAACCCTTTCTATCACTTTTTTCATTCGGCTAGTCTCCCAGGGATACTTTGCAATTTCTTCATTATAATTGGGATAAGTCCCCTTGGGGATCTCGGAATTAAAGGTGATCGACCTGTCCGCTCCTAGCAAATCAAGCGAATTGGCAACAGGGTCCATATTCCTGGCCTCGGCGATCTCGTCAAGCATGCATGCCACGGCAAAGGCCTGAGGAATATTACGCACTGAGCGGAGCCATCCTACCCGGATATGCGAAGTGGCGTCGTGCGTCTCCACCTTTATTGCTGGAACATCATAGGGGAAGTCCGTAGCACCCTGACCCAATTCTCCGTCAGTGGGCTGTATTACGGATGCGTCAAAAGTGGCGCCAATGGATGGGTAAGCAACATGGTGGTTCCAGCCGCTGAGCTTGTTGCTGGCATCGATGGTGGCCACTACCCGCTGAACGCTTAACGAATGGTAGAAGTCATGGTGAATATAGTCTTCCCTGGTCCATTGTACCTTTACCGGAAATCCGCATTCCCTAGCTAGCAGCGCGGCCTCCACAATAAAATCAGGTTTTGACTTCCTTCCAAACGCACCCCCAAGCAGGGTGACATTTACTTTCACTCTTTCCGCACTCAAGCCGAGCGCCTGGGCGACTGAGTCGCGCGCACCCTGGGGATTTTGAGTACAGGCCCAGACTTCGCAACTGCCGTTCTTTACCACCGCCAGCGCGGTGGGTGTCTCGATCATCCCGTGGGCCATATAAGGCGCAACATATGTATGCTCGATAACTTTCTTCGCATTTTTCTTAGCCTGTTCAAAGTCTCCCCGGGCCCTTCTTACTGTCCCTTCCTTCATGATCTCTTTTTTCAGCTCTTCGATTTGTGCGGCCGAATCATACCCGGCATTGGGACCGAGGTCCCATTCAACCTCGAGCAGATCGCGCCCTTTGATAGCGGCCCAAGTATTGTCCGCGACTACGGCCACGCCGCTCAATGGTTTGAATATCGTCGAAGGGACATCGCCCCCCTTGATCGGAACTACTTTGATGACCCCAGTGACTGCTATAGCCTTCTCCGCATTATAGGACTTTATCTTCCCACCCACTACGGTACAGCGCTTGATCGCGGCGTATTTCATGTTGTCTATAGCCGCGTCGATACCGAAGACGGCCTTCCCCGTGACTATATCATGCAGATCGATGATCGGCGTTTCATGCCCGATCATCTTAAACTGTCCAGGATCCTTGAGCTTTAACAAATCCGGAGAAGGCATCCACACTGCGCTGGCCGCCTCAACAAGGTCGCCGAATGGGGCCGTCTTCCCCGAAGCTTTATGGACCACCTGGCCGTTATC
>PLCH01000267.1 GCA_003135585.1 Chitinophagaceae bacterium | reverse complement strand
CAGTTTAAAGCCTGCGAAATTTTTCCAGGTTGCGAATAAATCCGGTTTCCAGCTTTGCCATTACGGACCGGATATTTTTTTCTCTTTCATCAATATTTTTAAATTCTTTAACCACGACCTCGTGTAGTTTCCCTAAATCAACATCTCCTGCGGCATTGCGGATAGATACGATTATCTGGTCACCGGATTTAATTAGTATTCCTTCATCAACAGCTATGCATTTTTCTCCTTCTGCCTTTGTTGTGTATACCAAAATCCCCGGTACCAGCGCGGCAACGCAATCGAGCCTTTGCGGTAGTATACCGAAAAAGCCTTCGCGTGTTTCGGCAACGATGGAATTTACATTCTCCATTTCTGCAAAAACTTTGTATGGAAGAAGTACTCTTAAAATCATGCAGGTTGTTTTTTTCTCAATTCTTCTATTGACCCGATCATATAAAATGCACTCTCCGGTAGATCCTTGAATTCATCATTAAGAATCCGCCTGCAACCGTCAAGTGAGTCTTTGAGGCTGACATCCTTCCCTTTCATCCCGCTAAACTGTTCAGTAGCAAAAAAAGGCTGGGTTAAAAAGCGTTCCAGCCGTCTTGCGCGATTGACCAATTTAAAATCATCGGGGGACAATTGTTCCAAACCCAGCATCGCTATAATGTCCTTCACGTCTTCATATTTTGTCAAGGTCTCTCTGATTTCCTGTCCCAGCGCATAATGACTTTCCCCGATAATTCGAGGGGTAGCCATTTTGGAGCTGGATTGTAATAAATCGATGGAGGGAAAAAAACCTTCACTGGCTCTTTTCCTGGAAAGAACAATAGATGCGGAAAGGTGAGAAAATGTATGCACTGCGGCCGGGTCTGTCAAATCATCTGCAGGAACATATACCGCCTGGATGGAAGTGACAGCGCCAGTATCCGTATTGGCAATACGCTCCTCCAATTTTGATAATTCCGTGCCCAGCGTCGGTTGATAACCCAGACGGGAAGGCATTTGTCCCATCAGGCCGGAAACTTCCATACCGGCCTGGATAAAGCGGAATATATTATCAATCAGCAGGAGTACATCCCGGTGCTCATCGTCCCTGAAATACTCCGCCATGGTCAATGCTGCATTCCCGACTCTGAAACGGGCACCCGGAGGCTCGTTCATTTGCCCGAATAGCATGACCATATTCTCCAAAACACCCGCTTCCTTCATGTCATGATAAAGTTCCTGGCCTTCCCGGCATCTTTCCCCGATACCGCAAAACATGCTGACGCCTTTATGATGGCCAACCAAATTGTGGATCATTTCTGTAAGCAACACAGTTTTGCCTACGCCGGCGCCTCCAAATAAACCGGCCTTGCCTCCCCTCTCCAAGGGCACCAATACATCAATGGCTTTAATTCCTGTTTCAAAGATCGCAGAATTCGTGGAGCGCTTCGCCAAAGCAGGCGGTAATTGATGGACACTGCGCCAGAGCATGCCTGCAGGCAAATTCTGCTGATGATCGATGGTATTCCCAAATACGTTAAACATTCGTCCCAGCGTTTCCTTACCCACCGGCGCTTTCAAGGGACCTCCGCTATCGTGAGCAGCCATGCCGCGGCTAAGACCCTGTGTCGGTGTAAGGGCTATACAGCGGACCTGATGGGCATCAAGCTGGGACTGCACTTCAACGACAATTTGTCCTTCTTTTCCGGTATGCAATAAACTGTATATGGGAGGCAGACGATCTTCAAACCGGACGTCCACCACACTTCCGCGCACCGCCATAACAATACCCCGGTTTGGCTCCTTGCTCTTTTCAGAAGGATTGCTTTTCGCACCCATAATATTAACGGATGTCGTATTCATGTTTTGTCAGATCGTTGAATCCCTGATTATTCCCCTGCCTTTAAAAAATGTTTTTTATAGGAACCCATAGCCGGCAATGGCAAGTATCCTTTGAGCATGCAAAATTACGGTTAATACATCTGTTAAATATTGATTTTTGTGATTGGATTACCTGAGTTTTGTTATGAGAATTCTTACTGATCAAAACTCGCCACTTTATAATTAACAAAAAGGCGGACTCGTAGAGCCCGCCACATAAAAACTTGTTGTTGGTGGTCTTTTGCAACAATTATTCTGCCACCCTTTGATTTACCCCAAAGTTTGCCATGTTAAGATAACAGTTTTGATACTGTTTGCAGTCGGCTAGCTCACCACAATCTAGTCGGTTATTTCTAACCGCCTGCTTACCTGACTCGCTTCAAGATAAACTAATTCAAAAGTAGTATTACAGGTAATTCCAAAACAATGATACGGGTCATGATGAAACCTGTTTCTTGTCAGCATTTCATTTTTCCGGTGAATTCTGATTACTGGTATCCGCCTTATTCCTGTGTTTTTCCATTTTACGAAAATATCCTCTTAAGAAAATATTGTGCTGCAGAGCTTTGAGATCCTCATCCAATTTCTCACTGCTTGTATTCAGGTTACGGGTAATATTTTTCAGATCGGATGCTACCTGAGGGTCATTCAGCAATGTTCCCGCAGGGTTATCCGTTTTTGTTAAAGATTGCCCCGCCAGTCTTACATTTTCGGCAAAATCCGATATCCCGGCAGAAGCCCTGTTGAGCTGCTCGATGGTCTTTTTCAGATTCGTAAACACAATGGTATCGGTTACCAGTTCATTGGCCAAACCGCCTTCCTTATTGAAGCCGGAAACAAATTCATTTATTTTTGAAACTGCATGCTCAGAATTGATCGATGCATTTTTGAAATGGGAGATAGTGGAATACAGCTCGTTTGCGATCGAGGGATCGTTGATTATTTCACCTAGGCTGCCGCTGCCTTCTTTTATTTTTTTACTTATCGATTTAAGGTTTCCGGTAATATCAACCAGATTTTTGTTATTTTCCTGCAGGACGCTCAGCACCTCATCCGTACTGATTGATTTTTCACTTTGCAGATACTCGCCATTTGATATATGCTGAGCCTGTGGCGTTCCTCCATAGATAATTACAATCTTGTTCCCTATAAATCCATCAGAGCTGATTTTTGCTTTGGCATCTTTTGGGATATGTAAATCTGCCGCCTTATCGACACTCATTATAATTTCCACAGCTGCATTTTCCCTGAAACTCATTTTTTTTACCGTTCCAATTTTTACTCCGGATAGCCACACATTATTGCCGGGCTGGAGTCCGCTTACATCCTCGAATATGACTTTGATTTCCACCGTTTTCACAAAAGCCTGCTGCTGGGTTCCAATGGTGAACACCGCCGTTACCAGTATAACAAGGCCCAAAAGGATGAAAACTCCGATTATCGCTGCCCGGCTGACGAATACTTTTTTCATTTTGGAGTCATAAAATTGTAATTATAAAATCCTCTGATCCGTTCATCGTCTGTATCAAATACCTCATCGAAACTTCCTTGACTGATTATTTTCCCGTCTACAAGCATTGCGATGCGGTTGCCAGTATTTTTTGCACAGGTCAGGTCATGAGTAATTATTATTGAACTGGTATTATATTGTTGCTGAACCTTGTCAATAAGATGATTCAATTCCACGCAGGTGATCGGGTCGATGCCCCCCGTAGGCTCGTCATATAAAATAATTTCTGGTTTAAGGATCAATGTGCGCGCAATACCTATCCGTTTCTTCTGGCCCCCTGAAAGCTCGGACGGCATTTGATTGATGACTTGTTGGAGCCCTATATCCCGGAGCACCTGTTCAATGGCCTCATTGATCTGCTTGGCCGTTAAATTTCTCTTGTTGCGTACCAATGGGAATTCAAGATTCTCCCTAACGCTCATGCCATCATACAATGCACAGCCCTGAAAAGAAAAGCCAATCCGCAAACGCAACTGTTGAAGTTGTTTGTTGTTCAGCAAGTCAACCTCCTGCCCCAGGACATTGACCTTTCCTTGGTCCGGCCTGAGAAGGCCCGAAATAATTTTGATCAATACCGACTTGCCGCTTCCGGAACGGCCTAATACAACCACATTCTCTCCCTTATATACATTCAGGTCCACGCCTTTGAGCACTTCGCATTCTCCAAAGGATTTCCAAAGATTTTTTATTGAAATCACGGCTTCCCTTTCTCC
>PLCH01000369.1 GCA_003135585.1 Chitinophagaceae bacterium | reverse complement strand
CTATATCTCAAAAGAGGGAACCATTGTCAAAAATGAAACGGTGACCGAAAAGGCTGCCAAGGCCAAATCCTATGCTTATTCTGCTGACACGGGATACGATGAGCGAATCATTGAAAAAGTGCAGGGAGCGGACCTTTTATATCATGAAGCCACTTATCTGAAAGATCTTGAGGACCGGGCCGTCAAGAGATTTCACTGCACAACTACCCAGGCTGCCTGTATTGCAAAAAAAGCAGGCGTCGATAAATTGCTGATTGGTCATTTCAGTTCCAAATACGAAAAGCTCGACGAATTCGAACAACAGGCAAGAGAAGTTTTTCCAAATACGGAGCTGGCTTTGGAGGGAGTAACTTACCGGGTTTAAAATCTGAATTCAACTGACTCTCTAATCATAATGCGCGAACTGAACCTGGAATTGACCTGTTTTCCTCCTCGATTTTTAAAAAATGAATTGCAATCGGGGGAAAATCAGGTATCCGGAAAATTGCAAGTGTAATAAAAGTCCATCAGAAGTAAAAAAATCCTTTCAGCAACTTTTATTTGTTCAGGTATACCTTCAGTTTTGAATCTAATTTTTCACTCAAGGGGACAAGCGGAAGGCGTAAATAATTTTTTATCAGACCAAGGGCCGCCAATGCAGCTTTAACCCCGGCAGGGTTATTTTCTGCAAACAATAGATCGTAGCCATCCATTAATCCGTCGTTGATGGCCTTTGCATTTTTAAAATCGCTTTTGAGACAATAATTCACCATGTCCGAGAATTTCTTTGGGAAACTGTTTGCAGCAACGCTGATCACCCCATCCATGNNCTTACAACCAAAAAATGCCCGGGCCGGTCACGCAATATTTGAAGGCACTGGGCCATATCGCTGCCCGCTTCTTTTATCCCAAGGACATTTTCAACTTCACTGGCAAGCCTAATCACGGTTGAGGAATTTATATTGCGGCCTGTTCTGGAAGGTACGTTGTAAAGAATCAAAGGTTTAGGTGACGCTTCTGCAAGTGCTTTGTAATGAAGAAACAATCCTTCCTGGGAGGGCCTGTTATAATGGGGGCTGGCGCTTAGAACAGCTGTTGCCTTTTCCAGAGGGAACTTTTCAATTTCCTTTACTAATTCCCTGGTATTGTTGCCAGCTATTCCCACCACAACGGGAACTCTTCCTTTTACCTTCTCATAAGTATAATTTACCAACGACAGCTTTTCTTCCTTTGATAGTGTGGAAGTTTCCCCTGTGGTGCCTAGCGAGACAACATAGTCCGCCCCTCCATCAATTACAAATTCAATAACCGACCCCAGAGCGTCAAAATCAATATCCTCATTGGATGCGAAGGGGGTTACCAATGCTACACCCGTACCCTTTAAAGTTTGCCGCAACATACCTGATCTTATTTAGATTTGATGATTTTGGTCGGATTCCTGAACCTCGTTCCAAAAGCCCATTTTACCAAATTTCTCGATTCGCTTTTCTATCCGGTAGTCAGGAGAATACTGTTTGATTTCACGAAGGGCTTCAATCAATTTCTTCTTTAAAAGAGCGGCAGCTTCGTCGTAATCCCAATGGGCACCGCCCAGGGGCTCTGGAATGATTCCATCAATTAGCCCGAACTTAAACATATTATCTGAAGTCAACCGTAGTTCTTCAGCTGCCTTTTCCTTCATATTCCAACTGCGCCAGAGAATTGAACTGCAATTCTCAGGAGATATTACTGTGTACCAGGAATTTTCAAGCATATACACCCTGTCTCCCACTCCTATGCCCAATGCACCTCCTGAAGCCCCTTCACCAATAATGACACATATAACAGGGATCGTTAATCGAAGCATTTCATAGATATTTCTTGCGATGGCCTCCCCCTGCCCTCTTTCTTCTGCCTCCATGCCTGGGTAAGCGCCAGGAGTATCAATCAGTGTTATAACGGGTTTGCCGAATTTTTCAGCAAGTTTCATTAAGCGAAGAGCCTTTCGGTATCCTTCCGGATTAGCCATGCCAAAATTCCTCATCTGCCTCATTTTGGTATTGGTACCTTTCTGTTGACCGATCATCATAACCGTTTGCCCATCGATTTGCGCAAATCCGCCTACCATAGCTTTGTCATCTCTCACGTTTCTGTCCCCAAACAATTCAATAAAATTGTCGCACATTTTGGAGATATACTTTAGAGTATAGGGTCGATCCGGGTGTCGGCTCAATTGCACTTTCTGCCAGCTTGTTAAATGCTGGGTGATCACCTTACGTTTCTCAATAACCTGTTCTTCGAGTTTCCTGATTGAATCACTGAGATCAACCTTTGTCTTCTCCTGTGTCTGCTTCAATTTTTCAATTTCATCAAATAAGTCTTTGATGGGCTTTTCAAAATCGAGGAATTGACGGTTTTTATCTTGGGGCATAAGCAGTACTATGAAAGTGTAAAATTAAGGGAAGCAGGTTCTTCCTGAAAGTTTTGTTAGGAAAAATCCAAATTCCTTATCTTTGCGATCCTTGAAATTTGGGGTCTATACCTCAGGTTCCTGTAGGATTCCAAATGTTCAAGAAATGGATCGGTAGTTCAGTTGGTTAGAATGCTGCCCTGTCACGGCAGAGGTCGCGGGTTCGAGTCCCGTCCGGTCCGCCATCACATTCAATGAAACCCGCTCTGGTAGCGGGTTTTGCTATCTAAGTTCAAAATCCGGGTCCGCACGTTTTTTCTCTTTTTTATTCTTCTTGTTTCAAAGTACTTAATCATCAATCAGTTTCAGGTCTAAAATCGTAATTGTAATTATTGCAATTCAATCAATTTGAGGTGATCCAACCGGATACCAGTGATTTTAGTTCTCATTTTGGTGTCCGAATTCTTCTATAAGTCTTATCTATATTGAGTTTGGGCAAATTATTGTTCTTGCGTTCTTTGGAATCTACTATTTATTTACACTTAAAAATTTTCAATCATGTCAGCTACTATGAGCATACTTTTCTATGCTAAAATATCAAGGACCACCATTCGAAAAACTATTCCTATTTATCTCAGGGTGACAATTGAAGGAAAGAGAATGGAGGTTACCACTAACCGTTTTGTTTTCCCGAATCAATGGTCGTCAAAAATGGGTAGAGTCAAGGGCAATTCGAAAGAATCGGATGAAATAAACACCTACCTGGATTACCTGAAACATAAGCTGTACCAGTTCGAGCAGGATCTAATTCGAGAAGAGAAAGAATTTAACATCGAGAATTTAAGAGCAAAGTGGTTTGCTATAGGAGAGAACAAACACACATTGATGGAGGCGATCGGAATTCACAATGAAGAAATCAAGTGCCTTGTAGGGAAGGATTTTAAGAGATCAACCTGGGTAAAATATAAAACCACCGAGCGGCATGTACAAGATTATATTCATTGGAAATTTGATTGCATTGATTTGTTATTGAAAGATCTTAATATAGAGTTTATTAAGGCATTAGAGTATTACCTGCAATTTATAAAAGGCTTAAGCATAAATTCACGAGGAAAAATACTCAAGAATTTAAAAAAAATTGTTGCAGATTGTACAGATAAGGACTGGTTGCTTAAGGATCCATTTCACCGCTTTCATGTAAAGCATGTCGATGCAAAAGTCCCTCATCTCTCTGCTGATGAATTGCATCGTATTGAAAAGAAGGAGTTTGGTATCGAACGGCTTTCCCGGGTAAAGGATTTATTCATCTTCGGGTGCTACGCAGGTTTTGCATATATCGATATGGCTAATCTGACACTCGAACATATTAAGATTGGTCATGATGGGTTGCGATGGCTCATTAAGGACCGGCAAAAAACGGATATGTCAGAAAGAGTTCCCTTGCTTTCACCCGTCGAAAAAATTATTGAAAAATACAGGAATCATCCAGAGGCTATTGAGAAAGGTAAATTATTGCCGGTGCCAAGTAACCAGAAGCTGAACGCCTATTTAAAGGAATTGGCCGATGTATGTGGCATTAAAATCCGACTTACTTTTCATATAGCCCGTCACACTTTTGCTACTACGGTAACGCTAGACAATGGAGTACCCATGGAATCGGTTAGCCAAATGCTGGGACATAAATTTATAAAGACGACCCAGGTTTACGCAAAAGTGAGTGATAAGAGAATCACAAATGACATGGAAGCGGTAATTAAAAAATATGCTGAAGGCTATATTTAACTAAGCCGTTGAATCTCATATATATCCCTTCTAAATTGGGAGATGGACCCATTCAAACTACAGGGATTTATACTCCAATGCTAGTGAAAAAATAGCTATCCTATTGGCTAAGGCATTTCGCAGCCAATATGCTGGTTCATTTAAGCGCAAGGGATAAGTTTATCCCAATTTA
>PLCH01000230.1 GCA_003135585.1 Chitinophagaceae bacterium | reverse complement strand
CTCGCCATTACAGATATTGACGGAATACTCAGGGGGAAAATGATAAGTTTCGATAAATTCAAAGCCATCGTCGACAAGGGATTTGGCTTTTGCGATGTGGTGTTTGGCTGGGATGCCGGGGATCTGGCCTATGATAATGCAAAAATTACGGGTTGGCATACCGGGTATCCAGATGCAATGGCCGTTATCGATCTTCAAACTTTCAGACAGGTGCCTTGGGAAAACGAGCTTCCCTTTTTCCTTGCCGATTTTGAAGATGGAAAAGGAAAAAGTCTTCCTGTCTGCCCGAGAAATTTATTGAAAAGGATAGTGCAACAGGCAAAAGATGCTTCTTTTATTCCCTATTTTTCACAGGAATTTGAATGGTTTAATTTTATCGACAATATTGATGAATTGTATGAGAATAAGTTTCGCAGCCTAAAGCCAATGACCAACGGAATGTTTGGTTATTCAATACTAAGGGCGTCTCAGCAAAGCGAATATTTTCATGATTTATTTGATTTGCTTAAAAGGTTCAAAGTACCTCTCGAAGGCATTCATACTGAAACAGGTCCGGGTGTGTATGAAGCTGCCATCTTGTATGCGGAATTACCGGAAGCGGCTGACAGGGCCGTCCTTTTTAAGAGTGGAGTAAAGGAAATCGCACATCGTCATGGCATTATCGCTACGTTCATGGCCAAGTTTAATGAAAATCTTCCTGGTTGCAGCGGACACGTGCACCAGAGTCTGTGGTCAAAGGATGGAAAGCAAAACTTGTTTTATGACAAAAAAAACAAGACAGGCATCAGCAATTTGATGGAACAATATATCGCAGGTCAGTTATTTTGCCTACCGCATATTCTTCCCATGTATGCACCCACTGTCAACAGCTATAAGCGATTGGTTGAAGGAGCCTGGGCACCCACCACCTTAACCTGGGCCTTTGATAACAGGACGACGGCACTGAGGGTATTGTCGGAGGGTGCTAATTCAACAAGGTTGGAAACAAGGGTAGTAGGATCAGACAGCAATCCCTATCTCGCTATGTCAGCCTGCCTCGCCTCAGGGCTTTATGGTATTCAGAAAAAACTAAAGTTAAAAACGCCGGCCACGGTAGGCAATGGCTACGCAGACAAGAAGAATGGTATTCTTCCAAAAAATCTGTGGGAAGCCTCACAGGCGATGAAACAATCAGCTATAGCTAAAGAATTATTCGGAGAATATTTTGTTGACCATTTTACCGGAACCAGGGAATGGGAATGGAGGCAATTTTCAAAAGCTGTTACAGACTGGGAATTGAAGAGGTATCTTGAAATCATTTAGAACCCAAATTTTCGTGGCAGTACTAAATCAATTGAATAAGCATGATAGATTTTGATAAAATTTACCAATACAATTTTCCAACAATCATACGTTTTGGTGCCGGTGCTGTGAAAGAATTACCGGGGCATCTGAAAAAGATGGGACTGGTCAAACCGCTAATCGTTACAGACCCGACCGTGGTCCAGCTGGACTTCTTTAAAACAATCGCAGCAAGCCTGGTTGCTGAATCCTGCCAGGTGGAAATTTTCTCTGATATTCATAAAAATCCGGTAAAGTCTGATGTATTGAAAGGAGGAGATGTATTCAGAACAACCAATCGAGATTGTGTTATTGGTCTTGGAGGGGGGGCTGCGATGGATGTAGCACGGGCAATTGTTTTGAGGGTAAATCATCACCGGGATCTATTTGATTACGATGACCTGATCGGAGGCGACCAATACGTTACGGAGGAAGTCCCTTATTTTATTACCATTCCCACAACGAGCGGAACGGGCAGCGAAGTAGGCAGAAGCGCCATAATATCGGAGGATGATACACACAGGAAAAGGATTTTGTTTTCCCCGAAATTACTCGCCAGAATTGTCTTCGCAGATCCAATGCTCACGATGGATTTACCTCCCTTTATTACTGCAGCAACTGGTATGGATGCCCTAACTCATAATTTAGAAGCTTTTATCGCTAAGGGTTTTCACCCCCTTTGCGAGGGAATAGCACTTGAAGGAATTGCCCTGATCAGTCAATCGATTGAAAAGGCCGTAAACAAACCCGATCTGGAATCAAGAAGCAAGATGATGATTGCCTCGCTCATGGGTGCCGTCGCTTTCCAGAAAGGACTGGGTGTAGTTCATTCGTTGGCACATCCTCTATCTTCCCTGCTTGATACCCATCACGGCCTTGCCAATGCCGTGAATTTGCCATATGGGATGAGGTTTAACCTTTTGGGCCTTGAGGACAAATTCAGAAGGGTAGCCCGGTCAATGGAACTGAAAGAAGAAAACGGAGAGGCAGTTGTAAAAAGCCTGCTTGAACTGAATGGCCGNNAAGCAGGAGCACATTGAAACTTTAGCAGACCTGGCGTTCGCAGATTTTTGCCATCCCAATAATCCTAAACCAGTCAGTCGGGAGGATTTTAAAAAATTATACCTCGAAGCAAATTAAAATAATACCCCGGTGAAAATTGGATTGACATACACAGGTTCGCAAGAGAAACACGAAAATTATGTTCGCTGGCTGAAAAGGAATGAAAATATTGAAGTCCTTAAACTTTCAGTTGAAAATAAAAATGCCGGCGAGATAGAAAACTGTGATGGGCTCCTGTTGTCCGGTGGCAGGGATATTCACCCAAAATATTACGGGTCCGGAAATTCCAATTACCGGAATGCGCCCCAGGACGGTTTTGACGAAAACAGGGATGAATTTGAAATTTCTGTTTTTAAACGGTCTCAGAAAAGTGATCTTCCTGTGCTGGCTGTATGCAGAGGCCTGCAATTGGTTAATTGTATTTTAGGCGGGAATCTTAAACAGGATCTGGGGCGGGCCTTAAATTTGATACACCGGGCCGAAAACGGGAATGATAAAGCCCATGGATTAAATATTGAGTCTGGTACCCAGCTGGGCGAACTGACCAATAACAGGCGGGTTGTTGTAAACAGCGCACATCATCAGTCGATTAAACGACCCGCCAGCGGACTTAGGGTGAATTGTGTGTCCGACGACGGTACGATTGAGGGCCTTGAATGGGCCGACGGGTCAACTAAGCCATTTCTTATCTGTATTCAGTGGCACCCTGAAAGAATGTTTAAATTTGATCTTGAAAATTCTGCTATGTCAGCCACTATAAGAAATAAATTTATAGAAGAGATAAAAAAAACCAGGGCGAATAAAAAATGAAGATAATCAACCCGGCGACAGAAGAGGTTATTGCAGATATTCCAGAAGACAACCTGCAAACTGTCCTGGAAAAATTCGAAATGCTTCGAAAAGGACAATCTGCATGGGCCTCCTTGCCGTTGGAAAGCAGAATAGAATGTATTTCAAAATTCAATGAATTGCTGGAAGAATATAAAGAGGAGTTGGCAAAAACATTGACCAGTGAAATGGGAAAACCATTGCAGCAATCTTACAACGAGTTAAACGGAGCAAGAAGCAGGATCAAATTCTTTCTTGATAACTCCGCCAAATATTTGTCCGAAGAATGGGTTGCATTTGATGGACCTACCAGGGAAAAAATTGTTTATGAACCTTTAGGAATTATTGCCAATATCTCTGCCTGGAATTACCCCTACCTGGTAGGGGTCAACGTCCTAATTCCAGCGCTGATAGGAGGTAATGCAGTATTCTACAAACCTTCAGAATATGCGACACTGACCGGAATGCACCTTGACCGACTCCTGCATCTTGCCGGTGTTCCGGAAAATTGTTTTCAAATCGTCTTAGGTNNATGTAGTAGGGAACTATTTACTTGAATTACCTTTGGACGGTTACTTTTTTACCGGGAGCTACAAGACTGGTAAATACGTTGCGGAAAAGATAGCGCCAAAATTAGTACCCTGCCAATTGGAACTTGGTGGAAAGGACCCCTTGTATGTTATGGATGATGTGCAAGACATTGACAGTACCGCAGCAGCTGCGTTGGAAGGCGTGGTCTATAATAATGGTCAAAGCTGCTGCGCGGTTGAAAGGATCTATGTTCATGAAAAAATCTATGATGCTTTTGTCCAGTCTTATAGG
>PLCH01000327.1 GCA_003135585.1 Chitinophagaceae bacterium | reverse complement strand
AAATTGGAGATATGAGCCTCAATGCGCAAGCTAAAGTTTTACGTGCTTTACAGGAAGGAAAGATAACAAGAGTGGGTGGTGATAAGGATATAAATGTTGATGTCAGGGTAATTGCAGCAACTAATAAGGACTTATTAAAAGAAGTGGAGGAGAAAAAATTTCGAATTGACCTGTATCACCGCCTAAGCGTGATCATCATTCACGTTCCTTCTCTGAATGAGCGCAAAGATGATATACCCTTGCTGGTAGACAGGTTCCTTTCTGATATTTGCTTTGATTATGGGATTGCCAAGAAGGAAATTGATGAGGATGCCATCAAAACACTCCAAAAACACAACTGGACAGGAAATATCCGCGAATTGAGGAATGTCGTGGAGCGTCTTATCATACTTTCTGGAAAAGCCATCAAAGAGAATGACGTCGAAAGCTATGTGCTTCCCCATCAATAAGCCCTGAATCTGTTATTGAAAGCCTGAATTATTTTCCTAAAAGATGTGTCTTCCCTAGATTATTTGTAATATTTTTTTAAGGGCTGCGACTTATAGTCGGGTCGCTTCCTGACCATTGCCCATTGCGGATTTAGCAAAACTTTCAAGGCTAATTTTTTGGCAGGAGGATTATTATGGTATTTTTGCCGGAATTTTAAAATTGCATTCATGAGTTCTCACCAGATTTCAATCCTTGTATTAATAGCATTGGTTTTATTTATTCTTCCTTCAATCGGCATGTATTTTATGTTTAAGAAGGCGGGTGTGCCTGGTTGGAAGGCCTTGATTCCTATTTATAATACCTGGGTAATGCTTGAAATCGCGCAACGACCCGTTTATTGGGTCTTTCTCCAGTTCATTCCCGTGGTAGGATGGTTTATTACCCTGGCCATATTGATCGAATTTGTAAAAACTTTTGGAAAATTCAAATTCTACCAGCATGCGCTCACTGTTTTCAGTTTTGGCCTGTATTTTATTTATATAGGGTTGAATGCAAAAGATAAATTTCTGGGGCCCGCTGCAGTGAAAGCCCACAAAAAATCACCCGTACGTGAATGGGTAGATGCCGGCGTTTTTGCGGTAGTCGCTGCCACTTTGATCCGTACATTTATATTTGAAGCCTACACCATACCAACCGGGTCTATGGAAAAGACCCTATTGATAAATGACTTTCTGTTTGTTAGTAAATTCAGTTACGGCCCCCGCATACCCAACACCCCTCTGGCAATGCCTTTTGTTCATCATACCATGCCTTTTATCAATATGAGATCTTACGTGGAGTGGATCAAAATTCCTTATACCCGGTGGTTTCCAAGTCCGGTCAAAAGAAATGACGTGGTCGTATTCAATTTTCCAGCCGGGGATACGGTGATCAATAAAGATGAGTTCCAGTCTGCAATACCATATTATGAAGCAGCCCGGCAGCTGGGTGGACGCGGTGGCTTTGAAGCAGGCAGGCAGATTATTTTAAATGACCCTGATCAATACCCTTTAGTAGTTCGTCCTGTGGACAAGCAGGAAAATTACATTAAGCGTTGCACCGGCGTTGCCGGAGATACTTTGCAAATTAAGAATCAGGTTGTGTTCATAGACGGGAAGCCAAGTGCCTTTCCTCCTTATTCCCAGACAACCTATTATGTTACCACATCAGGCCAGCCTTTGGATGAAAGTNNATATGATATAGATATTAATAATCCGGAAGAATTCCTTCAAACCGGAACACCCAATCTGTATAAAATTCTATTAACCCAGGTCGCAAAGGAAAAAATGCTGAAAAATGGTCTGGCAAAAACTATTCTTCCGGAAATAGATAGTTCACAGGATGTATATCCCTACGATAGCTATCATACATGGTCGAAGGACAATTTCGGACCGATATGGATTCCTAAAAAGGGAGCCACCCTGCTGTTGACACCCGAAAATTATACCGTTTATGAGCGGGCTATTCGTTCCTATGAGGGCAATAAGCTGGAAAGAAAAGATGGTAAAATATTCTTAAACGATAAGGAAACAAATCAATACACCTTTCAGATGGATTATTACTGGATGATGGGAGATAACAGGCATGGATCCCAGGATTCAAGATACTGGGGATTTGTACCTGAGGATCATGTAGTAGGAGAAGCATGGCTGATCTGGATGAGTTGGGATAAGGGCGTCCGTTGGAGCCGGCTGTTCAAGAAGATAAAATAGTATGCTGCATTTCCAAATTGTTTCAACAAATGATAAAGAAGGAATTCAAATTTTTTTACGAGGCCTATGACTCGATCGTGGAACTTGCAAAAGAAGATGCAGGCCTGCTTATAGAAGCCAGAAAATCCACACAGAATGCCTACGCTCCTTATTCTCATTTTCAAGTCGGTGCTGCTGCCAGACTAATGAACGGACTGATTGTTTCCGGATCCAATGAGGAAAATGCATCTTTTCCTGCCGGGCTATGCGCAGAAAGAGTGGTGTTGGCATCCGTATCCTCCCGGTATCCCGGATTAGCTTTAAAGGCGATGGCAGTTAGCTATCAAAATATCAACGGCGATAGCGACCGTCCGATTTTCCCCTGCGGAATTTGCAGGCAATCCTTTCAAGAGTATGAACACAGGTATAAACAGCCGATACGCCTTGTTTTGTCGGGGTTGGAAGGAATGGTATTTGTTATTCCTCATGCAGGCAGCCTTCTGCCTCTTGCTTTTACCGCTGAAGAACTCGGATAAGTTTTAACGGTTTATTGAAAACTTACCAATTTTATTTCAAAATAAAGCGGGGAATTGGGAGGAATTTTGGTTCCAGCCCCCATGCATCCGTAACCCAAAGCCGATGGAATAAGAAGCTTTATTTGACCGCCGGTTTGAATCTTTGGCAGGCCAATCTGCCAGCCCTTAATCAATTGATCAAGCTGGAATCCTGTAGCCGAAAAATTGGAGGTTGAATCGAAAATCGACCCATCCATTAATTCCCCCGTGTAGGTAATGAATATTTTGGAATTTGCAGACGGAAATCCTCCTGAACCCTGATTGATTATCTGATAATAAAGCCCGGTGCTGTCTTTTAATGGCACAATTCCGTTATTTTTTGCAAACAACAGGAGGGTGGAGGAATCAGCGGAGGGAGTAGTGCCTGTGCAATTATAATAACCGGACGATATGGATTTATTGCAACCTGAGTCTATGATATAGGCAAATATTCCTAGACTTACAATAGGGAAACAGATTTTATTCATTTTTATTTTTTTGAAATTTTGTGTTTTCAAATTTACGATTTTTCTTTAGGAAGACGACTAGTTTCAGGCCTGCAGTTCCAGATCCGTTTCTGCGAAACCTACGCAAGTCAATACCCAGCCTTCCTCGAGTTCTTTGTCGGAAAGCACTTCATTGATGCTCATTTTAACTTGGCCCTTCAGGCATCTGACGGCACAGGATGAACAGCGACCTCCCCTGCAACTATAGGGCAGTTCAATATTATTATTGAGCGCTGCCTGCAAAATACTTGTAGGGTAAGCTGCTGTTACCCGGAAAGTTTGTTCTCCATAGTGAAGGATAATTTGTTTGAGACCGGNNTCATCCCCAAACCCCATCAGCCTTAGTGTAAATTGACACATGCGCATAAATGCGGGAGGACCACAGAGGTAAAACAGGCTTTCCCTGTCGGGTAAAAAATGGTTACCAATGAGGTTTTCCAAAAAAGAATTGGTGAGTCTAACCCCTGAATGGTGCTTTGCCTTGGGCCTGCTTAGTATACTTATCCATTTAAGTTGTTGCGAATATTCTTTTTCTAATTCCCGGAGATACTCATAAAATAGGATACTTCTATCATGGTGGTTCTGGGTAATCAGTGTTATACNNATATGGGGGTGATTCCGCTGCCGGCTGCAATAAAGAAAATCTGTCTTTCGTTGATGAAATTTGTTTGTATTGTAAATCTTCCTGCAGGCGGGAGAGAAAAAAGGGTATCCCCAATTTTCAAATGGCCCAAAAGATATCTTGACACCTGTCCGTTAGGGAGCCTCTT
>PLCH01000373.1:13272-13548 GCA_003135585.1 Chitinophagaceae bacterium | reverse complement strand
ATCGATAGGCACTGTGTAGGTGATTGAGCCGCCTAATTCCTTTACAAAACTACTCAAACCCAACATTTTTCCGTCAAAGGAGATCACGTGATCATTATTATTGTGGATGACAGTACCTGTATTGATAGGAAGTGGGCTACGGTTAACCAGGTCAAAAGAATAAAGCAGTCCTCTGTAATCATTGAATATAAGATTTTTTCCATCCGGAGTCCAGTTGGGTGCCTGTATGGAATAAGGAGCATTATAAATAATTTCCCGCCGGCCTGAAGCTATTTC
>PLCH01000373.1:11602-13245 GCA_003135585.1 Chitinophagaceae bacterium | reverse complement strand
CCTACAAAAAGCCCTACATATACTTCATTGCCGAAGTCGATATTCTCTATCGTATCGGTTTGAAAGGGTTCGCCATAAATAGTCGCACGCATAATATATTGGTTTCCTTTCCTCTCTAATTGTAGAATATTGGCATGGGTCATTTTGAACTTATGCTCTTCGGTTTGAGCACCAGTAGATCTGCGGAACTGAAGGGAAGTAAGACCATCACCATGTTCTACCGCGTTTACATGTGCAGAATTACCATCCAAGCTTTTGCGCACCATCCAGCCCACTTTGCGATGATAGCTGACCCAGGTGCCTAAGAATTCCGCCCGGGCAAAAAGAATAAAATCACCCTTCATTTTCTTCCAGACATAATGAAATTCATCATGGTCAGCCCAAACATTATTCCCAGCCCCGGAGATTACATATTGATCAGTCTCCGGAATAAAAGTGGCTGAACCCGGTTTAACTCCAGTACCTACATCATTGTGACCATCAAAAATTCCTACTGCCATTTTTTGTGAAAAAGCCTGATTGCAGAATGCGAAGAATTGTATAAAAATTACCAAAAGGAACGACTGAATATTTTTCATTTTGTAAGTTTTGATTTAATAAAAAATGATTAATGCTTCCACATTTATCTCAGTTGACTGTTTTGTTGATTGCATTTACAAATCTGAACAATGTTTCTTCATTATCCTCATAATCGATCAGTTTTTTTTTGGCAGAATATAAGAACATGGAAGGATATTTTTGAGGTTTGAAGCTTGATATAAATTGATTAAGATTATCCTGCAACAAAACCACATTCTTTTTGCCTTTCAGCCCCTTTCCGAACATATTCATAAAACGGTTTATTTTATCAACGTTGTCTATGGAAATAAGACAGATTGTTGCCTTTTTAAAGTACTGGTAATCCTGACCAATTCTTTTGAGGGCAAGCTGGCAATGCTCACAATCGGAATCAAAAAATAGAATAAACAAAATCTTGTCATTTGGCAATTCTTTATTGGTGAACGGGCTTTTGTCAAGCCTGAAAAATTTGAAATCGGGTAATGTTTGCGCTGGTATCTGAGCTGATATGTTACCTACAACCAAAATAAGGATAATGAATGTCAGGCAATTGTATTTCATCGTTGGGGTTCTTAATTGAGTACAATAGATATTCGAATTTATTTTTTGTTTTCAAATTTCCCACATGTCATGAAAAGTCTGGTCATAACGTTTAAGCCCAATCAATAAAAAAGGATCAAAGGGGAGAGTAGAAACCCTCCCCTGGTAGTAGTAAAATGCCATTTTACAACCACTTGCTTTTGCTTATGACCATTTGATTTTTTGTAAGGGTTCATAATTTTAAAAATCGTTTTTAATCAGGCTTAATTTTTGACAAATCCCAAATCTTTAATGATTTTATTACAACAATCCCTCCAGTTGAAAAAACAGATAAACCATTGGCATCTTGATCCGGAAAGATATAACCAGATAACACTTTTTCACCATTGTTAATGAAAACTTCAAGGGTAGATTTGTCAAACAGAATTTGTATTCTTACGGTACTGTCCTGCCTTTCCAAATCAATCATCTCTCTTAATTTATCACTCTTTATTTTTACATTACCCGAAAGACTTCGGTCAACATAAAATTTATTGGTCAAAGAA
>PLCH01000373.1:0-11584 GCA_003135585.1 Chitinophagaceae bacterium | reverse complement strand
GTTCGGTCTCTCACTGCCATTACTCTGTTTTCGGAAAGTTCTGAAAGATTATTCTGAATAACAGAAGATGGTAACTGTATTAACCGCAAACCATTTATGGTTTCTCTGAGACTGAGATCCCTGGGAATGGACATTTGGCCCCTCCAGGGATAGGTTTTCTGCGACCCGGGTACCATCCAGCCTATGAGAATTTTCTTATCACCAGGCAGATTATTCCAGGGGATAGCTGCGTACAAGCAATCTCCGTAATCCACAGTCAGGATGGTATCTTTTGGGTTGTCATTTTTAAAAGATTTGCCATCAAAGTCGCCCACAAAATATTGCATAAAAGGACCTTTTCCTGCACTCCCAGCGGAAACCATTAAAACCCATTTCTTTTTTTCCGGATTTTCTTCAACCGGTAATTGCATCAGCGAAGGGCATTCCCATGCAGCTTTTGTGTAACCAGAATTACCGAATTCGCTAAGTAATGCCCATTGTTTAAGATTTTCTGACGCATAGAAGAGGACTTTATGTTCTGTTGGCAAAGCCACCACCATTAACCATTTATTCAATTCTTCATTCCAGGATACGTTCGGGTCACGAAAGTCTTTTTTATGGAGATCTATAATGGGATTGTTTGCATAATTGCTATAAGTCATACCCCCGTCGTTGCTGTAAGCTACAAATTGGGATTCTTTTCTTAAATTCGGTTGATCTGCTGTATAAATGGCTATTAGGCATTTTCCATTTTTGCAAAAACCACTTGAGTTATTCTTATCCCAAACAGCGCAACCGGAGAATCTCCAGGTGGTGTCTTTATCAATGGTTTCAGGTATGGCAATCGGCAGGTGCTTCCAGTGCACGAGATCAGTACTAATAGCATGCCCCCAACTCATATGTCCCCATTTATTCTCATAAGGGTTTTGCTGGTTGTATAAATGGTAGACTCCATTCAAATATATTATTCCATTGGGATCATTTGTCCAATTCCTTAAAGGTGTGAAATGATAAACAGGCCTCCATTGTGGCGTTGGTGTTTGGGACTCTTGTGCCAAAAGCATTGAAGAGAGTGAGACTAAAAAAATAGATTGAATCAATTGCTTTTTCATAACTTATTGCATTGCTAAGAACTAGAATTTTTGATTCTATCGGCCAAAAAGGTCATGCTTTATTTTACTTATAGCCTCCAGGCGATGTTTGAAACTCCGATAATAAAACCCGTTTATGGCCAAATGCTCTTTAGTCCAATGTATTCTATTTTTTTGAATAAGACCTCATCATTTGTTTCAATATGAATTTGGTTATATGGCGCCTCTGGAAAAAAAATCTCTGTCATTACAGTTAACCCATCATCAGCAAATAATTCCACAGAGCTTTCATCGAGTAAGATGGAAAGATTTATCTTTTTATGATCAGTTATTCGGGGTGCCGAATGTTTTGCAGCAAAATCCTTTTGAAAATCGACTTTCCCCGATAAAGTGCGGTCAATAAAATATTGGTTCNNCGATGGCAATTTTAATATTCCTGTTTTTTCAGATAAATCAAACCTTTGGGAAACTTTCAGGTTCTTGGCAATTAGAGGCTTTGACTGGATTTTACTAAGTTCCTGAACTGGCCGAGAAGCCAAGAACCTATCCTTTCCTACATCTACTATATGTAACTCTCGCGGAATGGTCATGGCGTTTCTCCAGGCGACCGACGGGACCAAATTTGCATACATCCAGTTGCTCATCCAGCCCAGGAATATTTTTCTATCCCCTGTGTTTGACCAGGTAACACCTGCATACTCATCAGGGCCATAATCTAACCATTTTGTATTTGTGCTATATGGTATAAATTTATTCCCGTCAAAATCCCCCAAAAAGTACTGCGTTGCAGAACCTTTGTTTGGACCTCCGGGGTTTAGGTTTACCACCAATACCCAAATTTGTTTTCCCTTATCCTCCATCTGAAAAAGGTCAGGGCACTCCCATACGCCACCATGTGCCCCTTCATTTTTTCCAAAGTCACTTTCCACTTTCCAGGCCTTTAAATCTGGTGAAGAATAGAAACTTATCCTGTCTTTGGTCGCAAGAGTCATTATCCATTTTTTCCCTGGTTCATACCACATTACTTTGGGGTCACGGAAATCTACGATACCGGGGTTTTTCAATACGGGATTGCCTGGGTATTTTATCCATGTGATCCCTTCATCGAGACTATAGGCGATACTCTGATTTTGGAAATCATTTCGTTTTTCTTTTGCTCCTTTCGGATCACTATGGGTAAAAATAGCAATCAAGGGTTTCTCCCCATTTGTTGCAAAGCCGGAAGTATTATTATAATCAACCACGGCGCTACCCGAGAATATATAGCCTAAACTATCTGGATATAAGGCAATGGGCTCTTGCTGCCAATGAATTAAATCTCTGCTGGTTGCATGCCCCCAGTGCATAGGGCCCCATTTGGTACTGCCGGGGTGATATTGAAAAAACAAATGATAAATACCATTATAGAAAACCATACCATTAGGGTCATTCATCCATTTTTCTTTAGGGGAAAAGTGAACCTGTGGACGATAGGGTTGATGATATATTTCCTGGGCTTCCAATTTGATGGCAAATTGGTTCACTATGATCATTGTTGCGAAAAATAAATTACTGCTTTTGTTCATCCGAAAAGTTTTATTTTTTGAAACCATAGGAAAACAAAAATTTTGTTTTCCTATGTGTAACTTATGATGGCAATCATTAAATTCAAATCCTGTCAATATCCTTTATTCTGTGTATACAATCCGTTAGTAAATACTATTTGTTCCTGAGGGATAGGGAAATACTCATGCTGGTTTTTAGTAAACTGGGCATTCAGCAGAAATGGATGCCTGACTTTTTCGATGGCAAAATAACTGTTTAGCGTTTCGGCCGCAATACCCCAACGAACCAGGTCAAAGAATCTTGGGCTTTCCGTCGCGAACTCCAATCTGCGTTCCCACTGCAATGCTTTGAAGGCTGTTGCCTGATCCCAAACCGGAATGTTCACGCCTGGCTTGTAAATGTCGATCCGGTAATTGGAAGGGTTTGTACCATCCAATTTTTTCACTAATGGGCTTATTTTAGCTGCTCTTGCCCTCACTTGATTGATCAGTGTTAAGGCAGCCATGGGATTATTTAATTGTATTTGGGCCTCGGCCTGCATTAAAAGAACATCATCGTAACGGATGACATCCATATTTACTGAGGTTCCGTAAAACGGCCCCAGCTTTTTAAAACAAGCGCAGGTAGCCAATTGTAAATCCTTCATACTCCCGAAGCCACCATAATCTCCATTGTCCCTTTCCCAGCTATGTTCATACGGAATTGCTGCATTGTATTTAAAAGGATGCCCTGCAATTCCAACGGTGTGATCAAGCCGGGGATCAACACCATTGGTCCAGAAGTCAATGGAATCTTTCATTTCAGTTCCGGGATCGTTGAAATGGTCAAACATTGGAAGACCATTCGCGTCTGTTTTGAATGCATTTACCAGATTTTGAGAGGGTATATGAAAAGCGCAGCAACCATATTGGGGAGCACCTGCAAAATAATTCAGGCTGGTTGACATATTGAGCCTACCCCCGATTGCAGTTCCGTCATTAATGGAATATTGTATTGCAAATATAGATTCCGGCCCGTTATCATGCCCATCCAGAAAATTATAGGCAAAGTCAGTATTCAGACTGTAATTTCCCGAATTGATGACGTCGCTCGTCAAGCTGAGCACCAGGTTCAGCTTGACAGGGTCAATACCAGTCACGTTATATTGGTTATCCTGAGTGTAAGCGTGGTATAGCAGCGCTTTGGCCAAATAGGCTTTTGCTGAAAGCTGATTAGCCCTTCCAGGATCTCCGGGCTGGGTTGCAGGCAAATCATTAACAGCTACCTGAAAATCCCCTTCTATTTTTTGCCAGAGGGAATCATTGGACATCGTATTGGATATTTTTATGATTTGGTCATTTGTGGCTGTTTCATCGAACCAGGGAATATTCCTGAATAAAACTTTCAGCAGAAAAAACATATGTCCTCTCAGAAAATGCATCTCACCGATACGGGTTGTCCTCATTGGAAACTGTGCATCCGTCAAATTATTGAGCGCCCTTAATGCAACATTGATTCTGGAAATGGCTCCGTATGCTCTTATCCATGCGCCTGGAAAACCAAAATCACCCGCGCCATTATTGGATGAGTTGACAAGGTAAAATTGCTCGTATTTATCCATTTGTTGCTGATCGTTTAATCCGCCGCCACCTTTATACGCGTCATCAGATCGTACGCTACCCCATTCCCAGTTACTGGTGATGGGGGCATCCCACCAATCATTTGCGATGCCAGCGTAAGCGGCTGTTGNNCTTGCAACCCGCAAAAAACAGGCTTGTGATAACTACCAGGATTTTAATTCTATAATAATGTTTCATAATTAAGTTTTTATACGTTTCAAAAATTAGCATTAATTCCGAATGTAAATGAAGTAGGCACGGGTCAAATAGCAAATGAATTGGCTCTTTCCGGGTCCTTGCTTAAGAATTGTTTTGATTTAATGGCAAAAAGATTTTGGCCAGAGACATACACTCTTAACCCATCCATTTTTAATGTTTTCGCTAAGGCTTTCGGCAAATTATACCCTAATTGAACATTTCTGAGCTTGAAATAAGATGCATTTACATAGAAGAAATCGGATAACCTGTCTTCACCATTGCGGTTAAGAATAGATAATGCAGGCGTTTTTGAACTTGGGTTTTGAGCTGTCCATCCGCCAAACACTCCAGGACCATAGTTATTTCTTGTGTCAATAAAAGAATTATAAAATTTGACCGGGTCAAAACCTGTTTTCCCTGCGACTCCTGAGCCGAAGAGAGAGAAATCAAAGTCTTTGTAGTTCAGGTCTATTCTAATACCATATTCCAAATTTGGCAAAGTAGTGCCTAGCCAGGTTTGATCCGCCACATCAACCTTACCATCTCCATTGAGGTCTTTATACCTAATCCTTCCCGGACCGGCACCAGGTTGAGTTGGAGCGTCATTCACCTCTTTCTGGCTCTGGAATATGCCATCGGTTTGATACCCAAAAATTGAAAATTGGGAATGCCCGATTATAGAATGAGCCGGATCTCCCGGATAGGCTGCCCGAACCCCTTCGGGCAATTGTGTAATCTTATCCTTCCAATGGCTGGCATTGCCCGTGATGCTATACCCAAAACCGCTTGCCGTCTTATTGTGATACCCCAAAACAAATTCCCATCCTTTATTATTCTTACTTGCGCCATTGACCCATTGCTGTTGGCCCTCGCCAACTGCACCAGGCGTCGGAGGTATAATTAGTATGCTNNGGTGTTCCTGACGAAATAATCAAATGAACCGCTTATCTTCTCGTTCAAAAATCCAAAGTCAAGACCGATGTTTGTTTCTGTGGTTGATTCCCATTTTAGGTTGGGATTTGCCCGCTGAGTTTGTACAAATCCAGATGGCAGGGTGCCTGTGTTCACCCCATGAATGTCATAAGCTGTGCCTGTGTTAAGCCATAATGGAAAAGCAGGACTGCTTGTTCCATAATTTGGATAAAGCAGTTGATATGAGGATAAATTCCCGATTTGCTGGTTTCCCACAGTACCTAAGCCTGCCCGTAGCTTGAGGTTTGAAACAGAAGTAATACTCCGGAAAAAATCTTCATTATTTATTCTCCAGCCAAGAGTAAACGCCGGGAAAATACCATAAGGGTTATTTGTACCAAAACGTGAAGAACCATCCCGTCTGATGGTAAAGGATGCCAAATACTTGTCACCATAACTATAAAATGCTTTAGCAAACTGAGACAATAATCTGTAACCGGTTGCACTTCCATTATTCGTTTGCGCCCCCGAGCCAGAACTCAGTTGAAAATAATTCACATCCTGGATAGCGAAATTCGTTGTAGATGCGCCAAATGTAGAATAATCATCCCTTACTTCTTCGGTACCTGCTAAAAGGTTTAATCTACTTTTTCCTAATGTCAGATTATATGTCAAAGTATTGGTCCAGGTAAAAGTGAACTCTTTACTTTCCTGCTCGGTCAGGCTATTTGTTGAATTGACAGGGCCTTCATTGCCGGTTTGTTTTATTACTTTTCCAAGCCCATCAGCATAGTCAAAACCAAGACTTGTTCTGAACACCAAATGCTTTATCGGCTCAAGTTCTGCGTACAAATTTCCGGTTGTCAGAAATAGATTAGTTGTATTCCACCTGTTAAGGTATTGCATATCCACCGGGTTATTTCTGTCAGAATACCCTGCCCCTACTGGGCCTCCATAAGTGCCATCGGTTTTATATAAAGGGATAGTAGGTGCCAAGGTAAGAGCAAGGTCCCCCACAGGGGCACCGCCTACATCATTTGTAGAGTTAACCTGGGAGGTCCTGGATAGTTGAACGTTTTCTCCAATTCTAAACTTTCCATCAAACGCAGATGTATGGGTGTTTATACGAGCGCTGTATCTCTGGTATTTCGTAAATACCATTAAACCGTTATTATTATAATAACCCAGGTCAATTAGCAAACCACTCTTAGCAGTCCCGGCAGAAATTGCCAAATCATTGGATGTAACCATCGCCGTCTTATATAAAGCATTTTGCCAGTTTGTGCTTGCAGCAGGCTCAAGGCTATCTCCGCCAACGAAGGGTGCAATATTTACACTAGTGAGTTGCGGGTTAGCAAAATCTCCATTCCAATTATAAGTATAAATATTTTTTGTTGATAGCCCGTTAGGGTCAAGACTATCATTAACAGCAGCCCTCCAGAGCGCTTTTCCTCTGTCGAGTGAACTCAGCACACTTTCTTGCCATGGCCTTTCCGATTGCCAGGTTAAGCTTGAACTAAACTGAATATGAACTTTTTCCTGGTTGCCCGCGTTACCATCTTTTGTTGTTACTATAATCACTCCATTTGACGCTCTTGAACCGTAAATAGATGCTGCAGAAGCATCTTTTAGCACCTGGATGGATGCAATTGCATTTGTATTTAAGCTTGCAAAATCCTCGTACCTTGTTGTAGGCACACCATCTATAATATAAAGAGGATTTGTATTCCCCAGTGTATTTGCACCCCTGATCAGAATAGTTGGCGCACCGCCATTTGCCCCTGTTGGGGAACCATCTGATTGAATGTACAATCCAGGGACCTGGCCTTGTAAGGCCAGCATGGGGCTGCTTGCCGGACTGTTTTTAATGGTATTAAGATTAACTACAGAAACGGCCCCTGTCAGGTCAACCTTTTTTTCCGTTTTATAACCGGTTACAACGACCTGGTTTAAGTCATTGTTACCTTCCTCCAAAGCAAGGTTTAGATCCTGGGTAGCACTTGTAACTTTAATACTTAATGCATTCATTCCGACGAATGACAATTTAATGGTTTCGCCTATTGAGGCAGGAATAGAAAATTTACCACTTGCATCAGTAATAACCGCTTTGTTTTTCGACTGAACTGATACTCCCTGCAAAGGCTCATTTGTTGTTTTGCTTATAACCTTTCCGGTTATAATTTTTTGTTGTGCTAAACAGAACATTGCCAGCAACAACATTGGCAACAAAATTTGTAATTTTCTCATAATTGAAATTTTAGTGGTTAAAGTTTTTATTTTCGCTTTTTTATTTATTGTCAACAGCAACAATTAAATTTTTTGCACAGACCCAACTTCTATAAGGCCATGAATTTCATCTAATTCATATTCCGGGCATGGTCCGGTATGGCTTGCAACCAACGCGCCCAATGCACTTGAAAATTCCAATACTTCAGAAGGGCTTGCCCCTATTGTTAATTTTGAAATTAATCCAGCTAAAAATGCATCGCCACTTCCAATTGTATCCGCTACTTCCACAACAAATCCNNGTGTTAAACACAGATCCCTCGCTTCCCCGGGTAACAACGATATTTGGTATATGAAATCTGTCCTGCAGGATTTTTATGCGGTCTGTGTCATTCTTATAACTGGTAAACCAACCTGTAATTAATTCTAGTTCTGCCTGGTTGAGTTTCAATAGGTTCACATCATTTAATAATTCCTCAACGATTTNNATTAATATCAAGCACTTTATATTTTGCAATCTCCAGCAACTTGTACAATGTATTGCGGCTTTCTTTACGGCGCGTAACCAGGCTACCAAAAACAAAATACTGCGCATCGGAAAGTAGGGACTCAAAATTATCATCCCATTGGATGTTATCCCAGGCCACGGGTTTTGTGATTTCATAAATAACCTCATTGTTTTCACCGGCAGTTGCATTTACTTTTCCTGTATTCAATTTAAAGTCCATTTGAAAAAAATCAGTCGAGATATGATTACTTTCCATTTTTTGGATCAGCCTTTTCCCATCATCATCATGTCCAACCCTTGATATCAATCCGGGATTTATTCCAAGTTTTTTCAAATGATACGCCACATTCATGGGGGCACCCCCTGGTACGCAAGTGTCGGCTAACACATCCCACAAAATTTCCCCATAACAAACAACCGGATAATTATTTTTACTTAGACTCACAGCAATTATTTTTTGGATAAACTATTTATTAATGCAGCACCAATGTGTGTTCAATTTGTTCTAATGATTTCCCTTTTGTTTCAGGCATTATTTTCCAGACAAAAATCAATTGTATACACATCATAAAACAGAAAAAAAGAAAAGTATTACCCCCTCCGACTTTCTCGGCGAAATATGGAAAAGAAAAGGCAATAATTGCAGCCATGATCCAGTGGGTAGTACTTCCCAGCGTTTGTCCTTTTGCTCTTACCTGGTTAGGGAATATTTCAGAAATGAATACCCAAATCACCGCCCCCTGGGAAAAAGCAAAAAATGCGATGTAGATGAAAAGAAATACCGGCACTCCCCAACCATTAATACTAGTTGTGTAAAAAGAATATGAGACCATGGCCAATGTAAATATCAAACCAACCGAACCTATTAACATTAAGGTTCTTCTTCCAATCTTGTCAATAAAATTCATTGCAAGCAAGGTGAAGGTGAAATTGATAACACCCAGACCTGCAGTGGATAATAGAGAGGAACTTGTACCGAGGCCGGTCATTTCAAAAATGCGAGGAGAATAGTATATAATAGCGTTAATACCCGACAATTGGTTAAAAACGGCAAAAAGTATCGCCAGCATGACCGGTGTCTTGTAGCGGTTGGAAAATAGGGGATCCTGCCGAAGGACCTCTTTTTCCTCCTTGTCGGTTTCTTGAATTTCTGTAATAATTCTGTCGGCCGTATCAGGATTTATTATTTTAAATATTTCCCGCGCTTCTTCAATCTTACCTCTTTTCATTATTAACCAGCGCGGGCTTTCAGGTACAAATCGCAAAAGAAGAAAGAAAATTGCTGAGGGTATAGCCTGGATTCCCAGCATTAACCGCCAGGAATGTGTTCCCGAAAGACCAATCAGGTAGTTTGAAAAGTAAGAAATAACGATACCAAAAACTACATTGAACTGAAAAAGTCCAACTAATTTGCCTCTTTTTGCGGCGGGAGAAATTTCTGAAATATAAATAGGCGCAGTTACAGACGACGCCCCCACTCCAAAACCTCCTAACAAACGGAATAGTAAAAAGTTATACCAGTTCCCTGAAAGTGCCGTTCCTAATGAGGAGGCAAGGTATAAGATGGCTATGAGGTAAAGGGTTTTTTTTCGCCCTAGCCTATCTGAGGGAATTGCCCCTAACAGTGCGCCTATTATTGTACCAATCAATGCGATTGATACGGTAAGTCCCTGTTGAAGGGTGTTTAAATTCCAATATTTTTGTATCGATTGTTCTGCGCCTGAAATAACAGCTGTATCAAAACCAAAGAGAAAGCCTCCCAAAGCAATTACAAGCGACCAAAGAAATACATTTTTCCGATTCATATGGCAGTTAGTGAGGCACGAATTTAATTCGGAAGAAAAAAAATGCCATTTGAAATAATACCAGATTAATAGAAAATTGTATTTAAGAACCAGGTCCTATTAAATCAATAATTATTAGAGAGTTATAATATGGTTATCATTTCCAGGAAAATGGACTTTTATGATTTTGTTTCCTTTATTTCTAAATCCATTCCAATTGTCCAAATTAAACCTGTTTATATTTAGGATAACCAGAGGCTTTTATAAAATATTGTTAGCAAAATAAATGAGCATTTGCAAAAAATATTTCAAATTTACCTATATGATTGCTTTTCCTATATTGATCAGAAGCAGGCTTATTACACTGTGGCTCAATCGGTTTATGGTTCTGTTGCTAGTGTCTGGAATCTCTGTAATAATCAATTCCTGCTCTGGCCCCAATCACGAAAAAAAATACAGAATCGGTTTTGCCCAGTGCACGGGCACCGAAAACTGGAAGAAGGCAACCCGGGACGGTATGCAGAGAGAATTATCCTTTCATCCCGGCACTGAACTGATTTATAGAAGTGCGAACGATAACAGCGATTTACAAGTAAAACAAATAAAGGAGCTTATTGGACAAAATATTGATATACTATTGGTGTCACCCAATGAAGCCCAACCTTTAACGTCTGTTGTGGAGGAAGCTTATAATAAAGGCATTCCGGTAGTAGTGATCGACCGGAAAACTGCTTCTGATTTATACACCAGTTTCGTAGGCATAGATAATTATGAACTCGGTAAAATGGCGGGAAGTTATGTTGCCAATTCTTTTCACGACACTGCCAATATAATAGAGGTGATTGGATTACAGGGTTCTACGCCTACCAGTGAACGCCAGCGAGGATTTGAAGAGGCAATCCGGTTAAAATCACGCATTCATATTAAAGCACGGCTTTATGGTAATTGGCTCCAGGAAATATCTTCAGAAGAATTCCTTAAAATAAAGGACAAATTATCACCGAGTGACGTTGTATTCGCTCAAAATGACCCGATGGCAATTGGGGCATACGAAGTATATAAAAAACTTGGCATTGAAAAATCTGTCCGTTTCTTTGGAGTGGACGGGCTCCCGGGACCAGGAGGAGGAATTCAATTCGTATCCGATAAAATACTTGCAGCCACATTCCTGACCCCAACTGGCGGGGAAGAGGCCATTCAAATTGCATTTAAAATCCTAAATAAACAGCCATTTNNCCTCCCAACCGTTGTAATAGATTCTACCAATGTCAGGATAATGAAATTGCAAACGGATAAGATTGACACTCAGCAAAAAGACATTGAAAAGCAACAGGATTTATTACAGGAACAACAAAGAATTTATCACAACCAAAGCAATCTATTGTATTCAACTATCATCGGTTTAATTCTTGCTCTTTTACTCGGGAGTATTGCCTTTTTTTCCTTAAGAAATAATAGGAAGATTAATCGGAGGCTGGCAGCGAAAAATGAAGAAATTCTTTTGCAACGAAATCAGCTCATAGAAATGACTGTAAAGGCAAATCAAGCAGCAGAAGCCAAATTCAACTTTTTTACAAATATCTCCCACGAATTCAGAACACCGCTGACACGAATTCTTGGACCCCTAGAAGACGCCTTATCCTCTCCCAAGCTTCATTTTACAATAAAAAATAATCTGGATTTTATTCACAGAAATGCAATACGATTATTGCGACTTATCAACCAGTTAATGGACTTCAGGAA
>PLCH01000550.1 GCA_003135585.1 Chitinophagaceae bacterium | reverse complement strand
GTCAATGCGACCCCCGCTTATTTCACCATTGTTGAATTCTGAATGAAGGTAACTTTCATCGAAACGCTGCATTCCAAGTTCAATTCTGAATCCCGCGCCTTGTTCCTTATTATAGGCATCTAAAAATTTTCTGATCTTGTTTCTCATTTTCGGAGGATCCGCATCAGCCCTCAGCAGTAAGGTTGTGTGCGGCCCATTGTTACCCCATTCTTTGGCCCATGAATTGTCTTCCAGGAAAAATTGCCAGTTGACGATAAAATCTCCTTTGATGGTCGATTTATCGGGCATGTCGTCAAATACTGCAGTCACGGAGAGGTTTTTTCTGTTTTCGCAGCGAATGGTTTTCCCCATGGCTGCTTCCGGACTCCCGAAAAATTCCTTCGCCATCTTTTTTGAAATAGCTATTGCCACAGGAGTGTTTAAAGCATTTGCCGAATTGCCTTGAAGCAATGCAAAACTAAAAATCTTAAAGAAATCCTCACTCGCATAATCACCTCCTTCTTTTATTATTTTTTCACCGAACTGAAAGGTCAGCCGTTCATCGGTGTTATAATCAGTAGCATATTGAACCTCGGGGAGAATCTTTTTCATTTCCTGACCCAGCAGGCCCGGGGTGTAATACCCAGCTTCAATTTTCCCGTCAAAATACTGGCGTTCATAAATTGTATACTGCCTGGATTTGTTACTGTGAAATGCATCTTTACTTTTCTCATCCTGAACCCAAAGAAGGATAAGCATGCTGCAGGCCATGCCAAGTGCCAAACCAATAATATTGATTGAGGAAAAAATCTTGTTTCTTTGAAGATTCCGGATGGCGACTTTAAGATAATTTTTGAACATTAAAAGGCTCTTAAAAATTGATGATTGTTATTCCTTACCCGTTTGCGTCAACCTCGGGAAATTCCTTCTTAAAGTCGGGAAAAACCGTATTGCCAGTTACAGAAGCTTTGTTCACTACTCTGTCAACCGAAATTTCCATAGAGACAGGAACCATTCTGCTGACGCTTTTATAAATTGGTTCAGGACTTGCTTGGTAAAGGTCAAAGAGGGTTAACAGCAGACAGGCGGCAATGCCCTGCTGCGGAGTACGGTTGACAGACATCATTTTATTCAGAAGCATGTTCCGTAGGGTGATTTTGAAATAACTTCCAAGCATGGTTGCAGATTGCTATTCAAATAAGACTTATTTTCCTTTATGTAAAAATCTTTAAATCTGCCTAAATACTATACCAGAATGATAGAAATATGATAGTTAACCTTTTAGAAAGGAAATTTGTACGAATATGTTCGTTTACGATACATTTTGTGTACGATTTCGATACAAAAATTTTGCCCGGTCTTCAGATTTTACCGGGTTCGGTCTTGGAAACTTTACCGGCTGGGAAAAGGCCTTAGTTTAAAACGGTTGGGAGTCATTTAAAAATTTAGCGGAGAAGAAAACAACTAATATTTAATCCTCAAAAGATGTTCCCGCATAAACCTGGGAAAATCTCCCCTAGTTAGCCCAGCCATAATAACTATCAACTGTATCCGCAAAATAACTAAAATTGCTTTTTACCGACTTTTTTAATAGCTTGGTTTTTTGATGGATTTCAGCNNCTTCCCATTCGCTGAAAGTTCCGGATTTCAGCACAAGGTTCTTGTTCGAATCCTGCAATGTCAAATAATAAGAAGTTTCCCCTTCTATTGAAATTTCTGATAATTCTGTTATCCAAAAATTGCTAAATTGTTTTTTCAGGACGATCTGAAGCCTGACAGGCAATTGGTCCGAAAGAATATTTCTCGTGGTCGCTATCAATTCACCACCTGCCTGGTAGTAGGCAGAAATGACCTGATCACCCATGGTAAATGTGGCTTTTTGATAACCGTTTATTTCTTTCCATGTCACGTTTTTTGCTCCGGCAAAATCGACTTTGAAAGAGGCTAGTATTAGTTTTTCTACAGGTGCAAATTTATTACCGGCGTAGGATGATCCTATTATGAGGATCATGCAGAGTCCCAGAATTATTTTTTTCATGATTTTAATTTTTTAATTGTTTGGTATTGCCTTTCTCTTTAACATTCAGGCAATCAGGTACTGTGAATGGTATGCCAGAAATGGGACTACTGATTTCCAATTCTTTAGAAAAATGCCCTATACGAGATGGTTCGTTTTTGATACATCGGCTGTTCGGAATTGATACAGGAAATCGAGAACCTGTCGGTAAACGTTAAACTGGAGGGATAATCCGGGACCGTTTGGAATGGAAAGGATTTACGCAATCAATGTTTCAGGTATTTTCCCTTGATGATGTTCAGATGATGCAGCTCATGACCTGCGATCTGGTAGGCCAATGCCCTTACGCTCACCGGGTGCCCATTGGCAATACCTATTCTCAAAACATCTTCCTTGCTGAAACTTTTAAAAAGCGTGAGGGTAGAATTTCTTATGGTGAGATATTCCCTGAAAATATTCTTCAGGCTGCGTTCATTCGCCCTCGAAAAGGGGACATAATCAGTTTGTTCAAAACCAGGCAAGGGTGTTTTGTCATTCCTGGCAATCCGAAGAGCCCTGTAGGAATAAATACGCTCATCATCCATTAAATGCACCAGTATTTCCTTAATGGTCCACTTATCCTCTGCGTATCGGTAAACTAGTTTCTCTTCCGGCAGGGAAAAGATAAATTTCTTTATAGTCTTATAATTATCCTTTAATTGTTTCAGGGCAAGGCCATCATCCGGAAGCAAAGAGATATACATGATTGCATAGGGATCAAATTCCCCCTCAGCCGGTTTGCGGATATGCTTCATAAGCAGTTTAATTTATTAGGCCAGGTAAAAAAATTTTTGCCTTCAAATTCCATTTCATCCATCCTATTCCGTGATCAGTCGAAATGAAAATGGAAAATATCGAAATTTCAATCCTTACGGTCAGGCTCCGGTGAAACGAAAGACCGTATGGGATAAAATAAATAATTAAAGTGAATATCTTTTAGATCTGCTGATTGGTTCAGAATATCCCGGCAAGCTCCAAACTTTTTTTCTTTAGTTTCCTGATCTCCATGTCTTCAATAACTCCCTCAGGCGAAAGGATCAGGGAATTATTATTCTCCCTCCACCAATCACTTTTGTGTAATGCCGAGAAAGGCATTACAGCTACGAGATATTTGCGGTCAGTTTCGGCGTGCCATTCTTCTATCCATTCAAATTTTTCTTTCGGAATATGTTTCCAATCGTTAAAACTTATATAGGCCTTCACATAGAAGTCATCAGTGAGTTCGTGGGGTTTATGATGATATAATTTTTTGTATTCATATTTATACTGATACCTGAGGGCAGACAAATCGCTAAGCACAGCGGATGCGGTTGGAAAGCTGCCGGCACCCTTTCCATAGAAAAATTGTTTATCCGCAAAGCCACTCTCTATTACAACCCCGTTGTATTCGTTCTTTACAAAAGCAAGGTGATCATCTTGTTTCACAAATTGTGGCAAAACAAAGGCAGCCACTTTACCATTCAGTAACTTTTTAGCCTGGGCCACTAATTTGATGTCATAATGCTTTTCTGCAGCCACCGTTGCATCCCCCTGTTGAATATTTTGGATGCCATTAAAAACAATCTGGCCGGGATGTTCCACTATGCCGTAGGCATGTGTCAGCAACAAGGTCCATTTATTAACGGCATCATACCCCTCTACATCCAGGGTCGGATCACTTTCCGCAAAGCCAAGCTGTTGCGCTAATAACAAAGCCTGTCTAAAATCCAGTTTATCCTCGAACATTTTGGTAAGTATAAAATTTGTTGATCCGTTGACGATAGCCTTTATTGAATGAAGAAGGTCGTTATCATAATACTCTTCTAGGTTGCGGATCACCGGGATAGACGCGCAGGCCGCCGCCTCATAGAGGAAAGAACGCCCTGTTTTCGTTTGCAGACCCAGCAATTCAGGTAAATGTTCAGCAATCATTTTCTTGCTGGCGCTGACCACATCCTTTCCATTTTGCAGAGCCGTTGAAACGATGACAAAGGCCGCCTCTGATTCGTTTATTACTTCAACAATAACATTGATTTGGGGGTCGTTTAGCAATAAGGAAGGATCGGTTGTAAATAATTCTGCCGGCGCATTCCTTTTTTTACCTGGATTTTTAATACAGACTTTTTTTATGGATGCTTTCAAAGAGGCTGTCTGCNNATCCTTCTCCCACTACGCCAAATCCAAAAAGCCCGATCGTTAATTGTTTGTGTGCTTCCATAATTAATTGATTCCTACCTCTATTTGTTTTGTTACTTTTTCTTTCTGGATAAAATCCTTGATCAGCGTTCCAATAGATTTATATTCAAGCAAAAATCCATCGTGGCCATAATCAGAATGGATGATTTTTGAAACGGCCCCCCTGACATAGGTTGCAATGAATTGTTGCTCCCGTAAGGGGAAAAGGATATCTGTCTCAATGCTGATTGTTAAGGTTTTCGCCAGAATAACCCGCAATGCTTCCGCCTGGGATTCTCTTCCCCTGCCAACATTGTGGGAATCCATGGACTGGCTGAGCACATAATAACTAAAGGCATTGAAGCGCGTGGCTAGTTTTTCTCCCTGGTACCGCTGGTAAGATGAAGCGCCGTCCCNNAAAGTGCTGTTGCCCTGGCTGCTTTCATTCCAGTCAGTCCTGCATCGGGATGGCGGTTCTTCCATGTCTGGTCGGCTTCAATACTCATTCTTTGGGAAGTGTTGAACGCAATAGCCCATGGCGAATGGACGGCATTCGTTGCGA